>JAYTWE010000641.1:0-1951 GCA_043744055.1 Magnetospirillum sp. | reverse complement strand
TGCCGCCGGTCCGCATCGCCGTCAACGTCTCGGCCCTGCAATTCCGCGAGACCAATGTCCCCGAAGTGGTGTCCCGTGCGCTCCGCGATACCGGTCTTTCGCCTCATTTCCTTGAACTGGAACTGACCGAGACGGTCTTGATGCAGCGGGTGGATGAGGTGGTGGTGGTTCTCCATGAGCTGCGCGCCATGGGCGTTCGCATCTCCATCGACGATTTCGGAACCGGCTATTCCAGCCTCAGCTATCTCAAGCGCATGCCCATCGACGCACTGAAAGTAGACCGTTCCTTCGTCAACGACATCTTCGACGAGAATGATGATGTCACCGAGGAAGGAGCCGAGATCGTTTCCACCATCATCAGCTTGGCTCATAACCTGAAGATGAAAGCCATCGCCGAAGGAGTGGAAACCGCTGCTCAAGCAACCTTCCTGCATTCCAAGGGTTGCGATGAAGTCCAGGGCTTCCTCATCAGCCGTCCGGTCTCGGGCGAGGATCTCATCAGCCTGTTCGACCGTGATCTGTTGCCAGAGGCGCAGGTGTAGACTTACAGCAACGGTCCGATGCTCTGACTTACTCCCATATTGAAAACCCGGAAGAAAGAAGGGCTCCGCCCTTCACCCGCAAGGGACTCGGTCCCTTGACCCCATTCCTTTTATAATCCAATGGGATCAAAGGGCCTTAGGCCCTTTGCGGGTTTGGGCGGAGCCCATATATTCTCACGTGAACTGAGTATGTGAATAAAAACGGCGCCGGATTGCTCCGACGCCGTTCTTGATGGAAATCCAGGGAAGCTTAATCCAGACGGCCCAGGGACCGGGCCAGAACCAGATACAGCTTGCCCACCTCGGACGAGGTAAAGGTACCGGTCAGCACATCCATGTGATCGGAATTACGGGCTTGCCCCAAAAGGGTCTCGAACTCCGCCAGATAGCGAGTGACATATTCGCGGAACTCGCCGTCATCCTCGAACTTGTTCTTGATGGACGACATCTGGTGCTTGTCCAGATTTTTGAGAATCTTGCGAACGAAGATGCTCTGGTCGCCCGCATGGAAGTCGCGCCAAGCCTTTTCGTCAATATTGGCATTGAAGATACGGCCAATATCCACCGACAGGGACTGAAGCTTTTCCACGATGAAGGCGGCGTTCTGGAGGAAGTGCTCCACCGAAGCCTGGGACCGCTTCTCTTCCATCTGATGGGCACGGATTTCGGCCAGCTTGGAAGCGTTAACCAGTTCGTCCACCTGACGCGAGAAGCTGCTGGAAAAGCTTTCCGCCTGAGTCGCCAGACGGTCGCCGGTGATACCCAGATCGTTGGACTTGGTCCGCACCATCTCGAAGGCGGCTTCCAGCTTGGCGCTGGTCCGCTCGGTGGCTTCCTGCAAATCGGTGGCGTGACGGCGCAAACCATCGCCAGCGGCACGAACCTGGGCGGTGATGCGCTCGGACGAGGCGGTAAGGTCGCGGATACCGGCGCGCAGCATATCACCCGCGGCAGTAACCTGGGCGGCGGTCTTGTTGGACGTCTCCTCGAAATCGCGGCTGATGGTGCGAAGTGAATCGCCCGCCGTCTGCGACTGCGCGAACACCTGCTGGGCGGCTTCGCCCAGTTCGACCGCGTTCTGCTGAATGGAGGCACCGAAGGCCCGGAGAACATCGGTCGAATCGTCGGCAACACGAGCCAAGGACTGGGACTGCACCCGCAGACTTTCGCCCACGGTATTGACCGAGGCTTCGGCCTGATCGGCGGAGATAACCACCTGCTCCGTCTGCTTCCGCAGCACTTCCGTCGAGGCCCGCACGCGGGCACCCAACTGCTCGGACACCATGCCCAGCTGTTCCGAACGCTTTTCCAGCACCTCGGACACGCTGGCGGTTTCGGTGATGGCCCGCGCGGAGGCGGTTCCCACATCGGTGGTGCGCTGGCGCAAGGATTCACCGGCCGCTTCCAGC
>JAYTWE010000640.1:0-3999 GCA_043744055.1 Magnetospirillum sp. | reverse complement strand
CGCCCGCACCGGTCTCGAACAATCCGCCACCGGCCATCAGCGGGACGATGGACAGCATCTTGGCGCTGGTGCCCAGCTCCAAGATGGGAAACAGATCGGTAAGGTAGTCGCGCAGCACATTGCCGGTCACCGAGATGGTGTCCAAGCCCTTGCGGATACGCTCCAGCGAGACGGCGATGGCGTCTTCCGGCGACTTGATGGTGATGTCGAGCCCCTTGGTGTCGTGATCCTTCAGATAACGTTCCACCTTGATGATCAGCTGGGCGTCGTGGGCGCGGTTCTTATCCAGCCAGAAGATGGCGGGCGTGCTGGACAGGCGAGCCCGGCTGACCGCCAGCTTGACCCAATCTTGGATCGGAGCGTCCTTGACCTGACACATACGGAAGATATCGCCGGACTCGACGCCCTGCTGCAACAAGACCGTACCGCTGCCATCAACGACCCGCACGGTGCCATCGCTCGGCATCTCGAAGGTCTTATCGTGAGAGCCGTATTCCTCGGCCTTTTGCGCCATCAGTCCCACATTGGGAACACTTCCCATGGTCTTGGGGTCGAAGGCGCCGTGCTTCTTGCAGTCCTCAATGACCACCTGATAGATGCGGGCATAGCAGCGGTCGGGGATCATCGCCTTGGTATCGTGCAGCTTGCCGTCGGTGCCCCACATTCCGCCGGAATCGCGGATCATGGCGGGCATGGAGGCATCGACGATCACGTCGCTGGGGACGTGCAGATTGGTGATACCCTTGTCGGAATTGACCATGGCCAGATCCGGCCCGGCCTTGTAACAGGCGGCGATATCGGCCTCGATGGCGGTGCGTTGGGCTTCGGGCAGCTTGGCCAGCTTGGCGATCAGGTCGCCGAAGCCGTTATTGACGTTGACGCCCAGCTCCTTGATGACGGCGGCATGCTTTTCGAACACGTCCTTGAAGAAGACGGTGACGGCATGGCCGAACATGATGGGATCGGAGATCTTCATCATGGTCGCCTTGAGGTGCAGGGACAACAGTACGCCCTGCTTTTTGGCGTCGGCGATCTGCTCGGCATAAAAAGCGCGCAGCGCCTTACGGCTCATGACGGCGGTGTCGATGACCTCACCGGCCTTCAGCGAGGTCTTTTCCTTAAGCACGGTAGTCTTGCCGTCATTGCCCAGGAATTCGATACGGACATCGCAGGGCTTGGCGACAGTGGTCGAGGTTTCGCTGCCATAGAAGTCGCCAGCATTCATGTGAGAGACATGAGACTTCGACTCGGGCTTCCAAGCGCCCATCTTATGGGGGTTCTTACGAGCGAACTGCTTGACCGAGGCGGCGGCGCGGCGATCAGAATTGCCTTCGCGCAGCACGGGATTAACGGCGCTGCCCAGAACCTTGCCGAAGCGGACCTTAAGCTCTTTCTCGGCATCGGTCTTGGCGTCTTCGGGGAAGTCTGGAATCTTGTAGCCAGCGGCCTGAAGTTCCTTGATCGCGGCCTTCAGCTGCGGGATCGAGGCGCTGACATTGGGCAGCTTGATGATATTGGCTTCGGGCTTGTTGGCCAGCTCACCCAGCTCGGTCAGCTCGTCACCAATACGCTGGCCGGGGGTCAGGTTCTCGGGGAAATTGGCGATGATGCGGCCAGCCAGGGAAATGTCCCTGGTCTCGACGGCAACGCCAGCCGCGCGCGTAAACGCCTCGACGATCGGCAGCAAAGAGTAAGTCGCCAGCGCGGGCGCCTCGTCAACCTTGGTCCAAATAATTTTCGCGGTTGTCATCGTTCCTACCCCTCGACTGATGCCCTTGCCATTCTCGTTTCTTGATTTCCGCCACGATAAAACCGTGCTCGGAAACGCTGGCGTGCGGGTGAGACCAGTCAACAGGCCTCAGTACCCGGACAGCGGGCGACGATAGCATTCGGGACGACGAACGCAAGATGGAATCCTACACCTTGGGATAGGAAATGGGGGGGAAGGGGATGGGAAACGGGGAGGGATCTGATCCAATGGCGCGATTCCTTCCTAGAAAACCGAGCATAAGCCTTTCATACTCCGCCCATCGCGCTTCACACTTTAGTTCAAGGAAGACGCTATGCGTTTGATCGCCAAGACCACCCTTGCCTCAATCGTGGGCGCCGCCATCTTTTTTGCCGCTCTGCCCGCTTCGGCCCAACAAGCCAAGCCGGAGGAACTGCTCAAATTACGCCAAGGCCTCATGCAGGCCATGAGGTCCCAGTGGACTCCCATCGCCGCCTTCGCCTCAGGCAAGGCCGATCTCCCTCCCAATACCGCCGAGCTGGCCACCAATCTCTCCATGTTGGCGAAGATTGCGCCGGTTGGTTGGGCCAAAGGCACTGAATCGCTTCCTCTGGCCAAGACGAAGCCGGAAGCCTTTGGCGCCAAGTCCTCCCAGTTTATAGACGGCTGGAACGCCTTGGCGGCCGAATCCGCCAAGCTGGCCGAATCCACCAAGATTGGCCCGGACGCCGTCAAGGCTCAGGCCGCCAATGTGGACAAGCTGTGCAAGGGGTGCCACGACGAATTGTATAGGGAATAAACTGCTCATCTGCCCCGCGAGATAGCGAACACAATGGCCAAAGACCAGATAGCCAAAGGCCAACAGAAGGAGCGGATGTGCTGGGTGACAGTTTTTCCTCACCCTGTTAGGGTGTGGTCATGGAGCCAACATCAGATAGTCATCCCAAGGATGAGCCCCCGATCCGTCCTAAGGACGAACATTCCAACCGACCGACCATCATCGCGGTGATTGGTCTGGGCGTGGCTGCGCTCGCCTTGGTCCTCGCCCTGCTGCACGAACGCGAGGACAAGACTGTCGTCTCCGCCTCCGTAACGCAAACCCCCCCCGTGGTCGCGGCGGCACCGGTCGCCAATGCCAAGGAGCCGTCCTTCGACGTGGTCCGCATCGGAACCGATGGCAATACCGTCATTGCCGGACGGGCCATTCCCGGAGCGGTGGTAACCATCATCGATGGCGGAGCCGAACTGGGCAACGTCACCGCCGATAGCCGTGGTGAATGGGTCTTTGTTCCGACCGGGGCGTTGCCGCCCGGTTCGCGCGAGCTGAAGTTGCGAGCATTAAATCCCGATGGGGCAAACGTTGAGTCCGGTGAGCCGGTGGTTCTCGTCGTACCCGAACATGGTAAGGGGCCGGCCCTGGCCATCCAGACGACTCGACGTGGCGGCAGTCGGCTGTTGCAAGGCCCTGCCGGGACGGTTGCCGGTCTGTTGTCTTTGGACGTGGTGGATCACGACGATCAGGGCCGCCTGTTCGTGGGAGGCAAGGCCCCTGCCAATGGCAAGGTGTTCCTGTATCTGGACAATCACCTGTTGAGCAATACCGAGGCCGATTCCGACGGCAATTGGCGCATCGGCTCCGCCAAGCCCAGCGGCGAAAAACATGTGCTTCGCGCCGACCTGGTCGGCGACAAAGGCAAGGTCCTGGCCCGCATGGAAGTGGTCTGGACGCCGGGCGAAGAGTTAAGCGTGGGGTCAGTGGGAGTCGTCGTCGCCCCCGGTAACTCCTTATGGAGAATCGCCAACAGACTGTACGGTCGCGGTGTCGCCTATACGATGATTTTCGAAGCCAACAGAGATCGCATCAAGGACCCCAATTTGATCTATCCCGGCCAAGTATTCAGCGTGCCCAACCGCTAGAGCACAGATTCATTCAGAAGGTACACAGCGATTCCCGACTCCGTTATGCCCGCGCTTGTCGCGGGTATCCACGCCGTTCAACCTTCCCCATTGTTTCCAAATGCTTTTCTGCGGACCCGCGTGGATGGCCGGAACACGTCCGGCCATGACGAGTATGTGAGGTCTGAATCATCAGTGCACTAGATTTTTGGGAACGGTGGAGCCCCCTCCCCCGGCAGAGTGCAGGGAGAGGGGGGCTCCATCAGCCTTACTTCTTCAGATAATCACGAGCCAGAACTTCGGCGATCTGCACCGTGTTCAGAGCCGCACCCTTGCGCAGATTGTCAGACACACACCAGAAGGACAGGCCATTC
>JAYTWE010000639.1:0-11715 GCA_043744055.1 Magnetospirillum sp. | reverse complement strand
CGTGCGGCCAGGACGGCGCCGGCCATGGCCGCCAACTCTCGTCCACCCAGACAGCGCAAGATATCCAAGGGCGGCTTGCCGCCATGCAAGGCGACGCCTTGCTCGACCACGTCGATCTTGCGGATCAGCGCGGTATTTTCAATTCCGGTGCCACGCCCGGTCCAGTCCGCCGCTTCGCCGCCGAACAGGGCGCAAGAGATCGCCGCCGCCGGAGTGGTATTGCCGATTCCCATTTCGCCGATGACCAGCAGATCGGTTTCAGCCGGGACCGAAGCCATGCCGGTGGAGAAGGCGGCGACGAATTCTGCTTCGCTCATGGCCGCTTCGACGGTGAAGTCGGCGGTGGGGCGGTCCAGGTCCAGCGCGACCACGTCCAGCTCCATATCAAAGGCTTTGCACAGTTGATTGATAGCGGCGCCGCCATGGCGGAAATTCGCCACCATCTGGACGGTGACCTCGGCTGGGAAGGCTGAAATGCCCAGTGCGGCGACTCCGTGATTGCCAGCGAAGATCCGGGCGCGGGGGCGGTCGAGCTTGGGCGGGTGGCCTCCTTGCCACATGGACAGCCAGGCGGAAATCTCTTCAAGTCTCCCCAGCGCACCGGCGGGCTTGGTCAGCTGGGCTTCGCGTGCGGCGCAAGATGCTGCGGCGTCCTGGTTGGCTGCGGGAAGCCGCGCGAGAATGGCGCGAAGATGCGATACGCTAGAAATAGACGAATTCAAGGCAAAGCCTCCCCAGATATTGCGGTCTGACCGTGCTCGTCCTATAAACCAGGATGATGAGCGAGTCACCCGAGAATAACCCCGCTGCGTCGCCACCTCCTCCGTCACGGGGCTGGCTGGTTGATCTGCATCTTGCCACCTCTTTCATGACCCGAATTCCCTTGCCTGATCCCGGCGTGGTTCCGGGCGGGCTGGCCTTTGCCATGCGCTGTTTCCCCGTGGTGGGGGGCGGTGTCGGGCTGCTGGCCGGAGCGGTGGCCGTCACGGCTTCGTGGCTGCTGCCTCCGCTTCCCGTCGCTCTCCTCGCTATCCTGACCATGGTGGTGGTGACTGGGGCGTTGCACGAAGACGGATTGGCTGATCTGGCTGATGGGTTGGGGGCGCGAGGCGGGCGAGACAAACGGTTGGAGGTCATGCGGGATTCCCGCATCGGGGCTTATGGCGTTCTCGCCTTGCTCTTCTCCATGGGATTGCGGGTCAGCGCCCTGGCGGCGCTTCCCGGTGGTTGGCGGATGATGGGGGGCTTGGTGGCTGCGGCGGCATTGTCGCGGGCCATGATCCCCGCCGCCATGCAGATCATGGCTCCGGCCCGGCCTGACGGGCTTGGGTCAGGTGCGGGGGTGCCCGATGCCACGGTGGCGGCCACGGCCATCGGTCTTGGGCTGATCGTGGCTATTTTCGGCCTTGGGTTGAGTGGGGCGCTTGCGGCCGCCCTGCTGTCCCTGCTGGCGGCGTTGGCGGTGGTCTTCGTGGCGCGGCGCGCCATCGGCGGCTATACCGGCGATGTGCTGGGAGCCGTTCAGCAAGCGGCGGAGATCGGGGTTCTGCTGGCTGCCGCCATGGTGTGGGCATGAGTGGCGGCGTCACGCGCTGGTGGTTGCTGCGCCATGCTCCGGTGCCGTGCCCCTATGGGCGGATTTACGGTCGTTTGGATGTGGCTTGCGATACGTCCGAGGATGAAGCGTTCCAGGCTTTGGCTCGGAATATCCCGGTTAATCCTGTTCTGGTGGAAAGTGGTTTGATCCGCTGTCGTCAGACGGCCGGAGCATTGGAGGCGGCGGGTCTCTTGCTGCCGCCGCCCATTGTGGAGCCCGACTTGGCCGAGCAGGATTTCGGACGCTGGCAAGGCCGCAGCTGGAGCGATTTGGAAGCGGCCAAGGACCCTGATCTGGCGGAGTTCTGGCGTGATCCTGCTGGCACAGCTCCGCCCGGTGGCGAAAGTTTCTCTGCCCTGATGGCGCGGGTGTCTTGTGCCCTTTATAGTATCGGCTCGGCTCAGGCCGGGCGGGACATCCTTGCCATTGTCCATGCCGGCACTATCCGCGCAGCCTTGGCCTTGGCCTTGGACCTTAAGCCAGCTCAGGCGCTTCGCTTCGCCATTAAGCCTTTATCTCTGACCCGGATCGACTCCCTATCCGAAGGTTGGCGAGTGGAGATGGTCGGGGCTCCCCCTCTTTAATACTTTAGATTCTGCATATTTATTCACTTGATCAAAGTCGTGGTTTTGCGACTCCTTTATATATATACATATAATGTGTCTTTATGGTCTGGGACCGTCGTCGTTGTGGGGGCAATTGACGGCGGTTGGGGCGGCAGGGTTGTGGTTGGAGTTTATAATGCGGGCACTTCTTCGGAATCTCCGGCTGAGTTCCAGAATCGGAATCGCCATTTTGCTGCCTGTTCTGGGCATGTTGATCTTTTCCGGGATCGGCTTGACCGAGAAAATCGGCTTCGCTCAGAAAATGGAAGAGCTGGAGGATCTGGCCGCGCTGGGGCCGACCATCGGCACTTTGGTGCACGAGCTGCAAAAAGAGCGCGGCATGTCGGTGGGCTTCGTCGGCAGCAAGGGCGCAAAATTCAGCGACCGGCTCCCCGGTCAGCGCAAGGAGGCTGATGCCCGGCTGGTCCGTCTGTTGGACGCCTTCCGCAAGTTCGAAACTCCGGTGGCCAGTGCCAGTATGAAGGCCGCCATCTCGGCTGCCAAAGCTGGATTGGAGCCGTTGAGCGCCAAGAGAACCGCCGTGGATTCCCTCTCCATGACCATGGGCGAGACCGCTGGTTATTATACGGCCACCATCGGCAAGCTGCTGGCGGTGATCGAGCAGATGGCCGTGGTCGGATCGGATGTGCGGATGTCCAAGGCCATCACCGCTTATACTCAATTGCTGCATGGTAAGGAACGCGCGGGCCAAGAACGCGCCACCGCATCCGGTGGTTTTGCGGCCAAGAAGTTCGAATCGGCTATTCACCGCAAGTTCACCCAGCTGATCGCGCAGCAAGAGACCTTTTTCTCCACCTATGTCATCTATGCCAGCGATGATCAGAAACAGGCTTTGACCAATGCGCTGGCCGATCCGGCGGCCAAGGACGTAGACCGTATGCGCGTCATCGCCATGGATAGCCCCTTCAGCGGCAATACCGGCGATGTGGAAGCCCCCTATTGGTTCGACACCATCACCAAGAAAATCGACTTGTTCAAGCAGGTGGAAGACAAGGTTGCGGGCGACCTGATCGCCCTTGCCGCCGCCATCCATGACGAGACATCCCGCGCACTTTACACCTATCTGATCGCCACCGTGGTTTTGCTGGCTGCCGGTATTGGGATCGCTTGGATAATCGCCGCCGATATTTCCGGTCCTCTCAGCAAGATCATCGTCAGCATGGATGTCTTATCCAAGGGGGATCTGACCCATGACGTGGAAGGCGCTGATCGTCAGGACGAGATCGGTGCCATGGCCCGAGCCGTGGAGCTTTTCCGCAAAGGGCTGCTGCACGCCGAGGATTTGACCCGGCAGCGGCATGCGGAGCAAGAATCCAAGGATCGCCGCTCAAAAGTGATCGACGGTATTTTGGGGCAGTTTAATTTTGAAGTCGCCGAGGTTCTGGAAACCATGGCCGCATCGGCCACGGAGCTGGAAGCCACCTCCCAGACCATGTCCGCCACGGCCGAGGAAACCTCCAATCAGGCCACTGTCGTCGCGGCGGCGGTGGAAGAGATGGCGGTTAATATGCGTACCGTCGCCCAGGCGGCGGAGCACTTGTCCGGTTCGGTGGAGGCTATTAATCACCGGGTGTCGGATTCGGTGCATATCGCAGAAAGTGCCCGTCACCGGGCGCAAGAGACCAATCAATCCGTTCGGGGCCTGTCGCAGGCGGTGCTTAAGATCGGCGAAGTGGTCAATCTTATCAACGATATCGCCGCTCAGACCAATCTGCTGGCGCTGAACGCCACCATCGAGGCCGCTCGGGCGGGGGATGCTGGCAAAGGCTTCGCCGTGGTCGCCAACGAGGTCAAGCATCTGGCCAACCAGACCGCCAGAGCGACCGACGAGATCACGTCTCAGATCAATTCGGTGCAGCAGGAAACCCGTGCCGCCGTGGACGCCATCACCGCGATCACCGCGATCATCGAGCAGATGAGTGAACTATCCACGGGCATCAGTTCGTCGGTATCGGAGCAAGATGCCGCCACGTCTGAAATCGCCAACAATGTCTCGCAGGTCTCTTTGGGAGTGGACGAGGTCAGCAGCAATGTTGTCGGCGTCAATCAGGCGGCGGTTGAAACTGGTCATGCCGCATCCGATGTTCTCGACGCGGCCAGGACCGTGGCGGAACGGGCGACCTCGTTGCGTCAGCAGGTGGACGCCTTCCTCACCAATATCCGTTCAGCCTGATCCGGCCGGGAGAGTAGTTTGATGCAATATACCTGCAAGCGCGACGGCACCCGGACCGAGATGGGCATTTCCGGGCGGTTGACCTTTGCCGATGCTGCACAATTTCCGAAATTCATCGAGCAGATCGGAAAGGGCGGTGGAGTTTGCGAGATTGACTTGGCCGAGCTGGCCTTTATCGATTCCACCGGAATGAGTTTGTTCGTTCATGTCTATGATGCCGCCCAGGCTTGTGCATTGAAGGTTATCGTGCGCAATGCCAAGGGAATGGTGTCTGACACTTTACGTCGGGCCAGCTTTGACACTCTTTTCGAGTTCAAGTGATTGGCTAAGCTCAGGTGACTGGCGGCGACTTTATATCCTTCGAGGCCATCGGAAGTGAAGGGGCGGACTGGAACCGCATTCGCGTCCGCATGCATGGTCTTAACCCCCATGTGGCGGCACCGGTCAGGGTCTCCATGTTCGATGGGGCGCAGGTGGAAAACCTGTCATTGGTTCTGTCGCGGCCCGGACGGGTTTGGGTCGATACATCCTGCGGCGATGCCGCAGCTTTCATCCTTGTGGACTCGGATGATCTGACCTTACGGCTTTCCACCAGATCGGCCATTCATCACGAGGTTTCCGGTGCCGTGGTTCGGGCTGTCATTGCCCGCTTGCCGCAGC
Organism: Magnetospirillum sp.; assembly: GCA_043744055.1. GTDB lineage: Bacteria > Pseudomonadota > Alphaproteobacteria > Rhodospirillales > Magnetospirillaceae > Phaeospirillum. Next base: position 6,659 of record JAYTWE010000639.1, on the reverse strand, counting down.
TTATGGCGCAGGAGCAGAGCATGGTCTGTGCGCTGCAAGAAGCCATCGGCAATGCGGTCATGCACGGCAATCTTGGTTTGGATAGTTCGCTTCGCGCGACGATTGAAGGGCTGACTCAGTATTCAGCCCATATGGCACAGCGTCAATCCGATCCCGTACTGGCGGCCTTGCCGATCACCATCCGAGCCAAAATCAGGCAAGACGGTGTCGATCTGTCGGTGGAAGATCAAGGCGTCGGGTTCGATCCGGCGCTCAAACGTTCACAGACAGCTCACAGCTTTGTGGCTGGGGGATTGGGGATCGGAATCATTGAGCAAAGCTGCGCCCGGATGAGTTTCAGCCAGGGTGGGCGGTGCGTCTCCATGGCGTTCAATAAAGCTTCAGCGTGAGACCCAGACCATGGTCAGGTCATCCTCAAAGCTCCACCCCGCCAGCCGCAGGGCTTGAACTTCCCCGTTGAGGTCGCCGGAACAGCGTTCCGCCAGATAGCGCACCGGTTCTTCTCCCAAAAGATTGCCGGAGGAATCGGTAGCTTCGCTGAGTCCGTCGCTATAAAGCAGAATGGCATCGCCGGGATGAAAGGGGATTTGGATGCTGCGATAGGTGGTGGCGGCAATCATGCCCAGAGGGTGCGAATGCTCGGCGATCATTTCGCCGATTCCATTGGCGGCCCGGCGGATAGGAGGCGGAGCCCCGGCCATGGACAGGGTCACGTGACCTTCTTTCATGTGGAAGACGGCGTGGGCCATGGTAGCGAATTGTCCGCGTTGGAGAACTTTCAGCAAAGTCTGATTGACGCGCTCCAGCAGGGCGGCGGGGTCGGCCGCCAGTTCTTCCTTGCGAGCCATCATCATATGAAGCCGGAACGTGTTGATGGCGGCGGCGATTCCGTGACCGGTGAAATCCGCCATGTAGACGGCGAATCGATTGTCGTCGATGGCGATGATGTCCCACAGATCGCCGCCCAATTCGTCGGAGCTGCGAAAGACCGAGGCCAATTTGACGCCATAGGTGGTCTCGATCTCGGCGATTCGGTCGGGACTTGGCAGCAGGGCTTGCTGCATGGCGTGCGCCGAAGCAAGGTCGCGGCTGAGGCGGTCTTGATACTGCCGAAGATTGCCCACCAGAAGGCGGGTGCGAAGATGGACTGAAGCACGCGCGACGAATTCGCGGCGATCCATGGGCTTGACCACATAATCCGACGCACCGGCATCGAAGGCCCGCGCCCGTTCGTGGGACTCGCTCAAGGCGGTGGCGACCAGAACCGGTATTTCCGCATAGGCGGGGTCGGCGCGAAGGCGGGTCAGGAATTCAAAGCCGTCCATGCGGGGCATCATGATGTCGAGGATGATCAGATCGGGCATGGCTTCGGCCAATCGCTCCAACCCTTCCTCACCGTCTTTCGCTTCAATGATCTGGCGGATGCCCATTATCTCCAACATGGCGGCGACCAGTTGGCGATTGACGGGATTATCCTCGACCACCAGGACCCGGCATTGGCCGAATTCCGAGGTGGGTTTTAGCTGCGTCATGAGCACCCCTCCATGATCTATTATGCACGAGGCTGGTCAGACGGCTACAACCATGCTTCATTATCCCGACATCATACCGCCGAGCCCTTGAACTGACCTATTCAGTTCAAGGGAGAGAAGGCAAGGGCAAGGCCCGCCGCGCCACATGGCGCGTAAGCCAAGCGCGAGCGCCCGGCGATTGAGGGGCAATGAGGCGAGTCAATTCATTGACTCGCCGACATCAAAGGCTGGAATAGTAAGCAGGAGCAGAGCGGCGGGGCATGGGAGATCAGGCGGAATTCATGGCCATGGCCAAGCGCCTTGGCGACAGGGTCAAGGGGTTCAGGGCGCGGCGTGGCATGTCGCGCAAGGACCTGTCGCAGCATGCTGGTATTTCGGAACGCTATCTGGCGCAGTTGGAGGGGGGCCAAGCCAATGTCAGCTACAATATCTTGTGGTTGCTGGCTCAGGCCATGGACCTGCCCATCACCGAACTGATCGAGGCGGAAGCCGAGCACCACCATCCCGATTTGCTGCTGGCCCGCAAGTTCATGGAAACCCTAAGGCCGGATCAGCAGTCCGAGGCTTATGTCATGCTGCGCCAGGCCTTCAAACGCGGCATGAAGCTGTCGCGCCGGGTGGCTCTGGTGGGATTGCGGGGGGCGGGCAAGACTACCTTGGGAGAAAAGCTGGCCGAACGATTCGGCGTGCCTTTCGTGCGGGTGACGTCGGTGATCGAACAGATCGCCGGAATGGATATGACCGAGATTTTGCTGTCCATGGGCCAGAAAGGTTATCGCAAGCTGGAATACAGCGCGTTGGAGACCACCATCGCCAGCCATGCCAGCATGGTTCTGGAGGCGGGAGGATCGCTGGTTTCGGAATCGGCCACCTATGATCTTTTGCTGCAATCCTCCTTTACCATCTGGCTCCAGGCCTCGCCCGAGGACCATATGCGCCGGGTCATGGGGCAGGGCGATCTGCGGCCTATCGAAGGCCAGGGCCGCGCCGCCATGGAGGATTTGAAGTCCATTCTCGATGCCCGCCGCCATCTCTATGGCCGCGCCGACGCGGTCATCAATACGTCGGGCAAGACCATGGAACAAAGCCTGGAGGAACTCTCCCGGCTGGTTTCTCCGCATCTGGGGCTGTGAATTTCCTATCCTGTCAGCACGCGATGTGCATTATAGTGCATGATGCTTATGGGAGAGATCATGCCGCCCCGCGATCTGCTGATGGAATATCTGCACCGGCTTCAAGACCGCCATGGCGGCTTGTATCCCAGTCACTTGACGGCTTTGGCGGATGATTTCCGGCTGGCTCCGTCGGAGGTGATGGAGACCGCAAGCTTTTATGCCCATTTCCGATTTCTGAAAGAAGGCGAGGCAGCGCCCATTGCCACCGTGCGGGTGTGCCATGGCCCCAGTTGCGCCATGCGTGGGTCGAGCGATCTTCATCCTGAGCTTCAAAGGGGGCTCGATCCGAACGTTGCGGTGGTCGAGGCTCCTTGTATGGGGTTGTGCGATCATGCTCCTGCGGTCCTGGCGGGTAAGGTTGTGGTGCGTCACGCCGATCTGGACCGGGTGAGGGCGGCGCTCGACCAGGGGGCTCTTCCCGCGCCAGCGGTTTTTGCCGTCGAATACGAGGTTCTGGCGCGTTGCCTTGACGGTCGCTTAAGCCGCGAAGAGGTTCTCAATCGTTTGGACTCTGCCGGTTTGCGTGGCATGGGCGGGGCGGGCTTCCCCACCGCGCGCAAGTGGCGGATGGTGGCGGTGCAACCTGGGCCACGGCTGGTGGTGGTCAATGCCGACGAGGGCGAGCCCGGTACCTTGAAGGACCGCTATTTCCTTGATACCGCTCCCCATCAGGTGTTGGAAGGCGCATTGATCGCAGCCTGGGCGGTGGAGGCCGAGGCGGTCTATGTCTATCTGCGCGATGAATATCCCGATCTGCACGAATGCTTGGCGGGTTTGATCGCGGCGCTGCCATCCGATGGTGTTCCCGTCCATCTGCGCCGTGGCGCCGGGGCCTATATCTGCGGTGAGGAATCCGCCTTGATCGAAAGTCTGGAGGGTAAGCGCGGTCTGCCGCGTCAACGGCCGCCTTATGTGGCGGAAGTCGGCCTGTTCGGGCGTCCGACCCTGGTCAATAATGTGGAGACGCTGTTCTGGGTTCCCGCCCTGCTGACGGATGGTGTCGGGGCTTTCGACGGGCAGGGCCGCAACGGCCAGGCCGGTCTCCGGACCTATTCGGTCAGCGGCCGGGTCAAGAGTCCCGGTGTGAAGATCGCCCCCAACGGGTTGACCATCACCGAGCTGATTGAAGAATTCTGCGGCGGTATGGAAGACGGCCACCAATTGCTCGCTTACCTTCCCGGCGGCGCGTCGGGCGGTTTTCTTCCGGCTCATCTCCAACCGCCCCTGGCTTTCGGCACTATCGAGGAACATGGCGGCTTCATCGGCTCGGCGGCGGTGATCGTGCTGTCCCAGGCCGACGATCTGCGGGCGGTGGCGTTGAACCTTGCCCGCTTCTTTGCTCATGAGAGCTGCGGTCAGTGCACGCCGTGCCGCCTGGGAACCGCCAAGGCCGCTGAACTCATGGAACAGCCCCGCTGGGATACGGATCTGTTGGATGACCTCTCCCATGTCATGCGCGAAGCCTCCATCTGCGGGCTGGGCCAGGCCGCACCCAATGTCTGGCAAAGTCTGTTGCGCCATTTCCCCCAGGTGGCGTCATGATCCGTTTCACCCTGGACGGAATCGCGGTCGAGGCCCTGGCGGGCGAGACCATCTGGGAGGTGGCCAAGCGCGGCGGTCATGTCATCCCCCATCTCTGCCATGCCGACCGTAAGGGCTTTGCCCCTGACGGCAATTGCCGCGCCTGCGTGGTCGCCGTGGATGGAGAGCGCGTTCTGGCCGCGTCGTGCCGCCGCCAGCCCACCGAAGGCATGGCGGTGACCACCAAGGGCGAGCGGGTGGAGCGGGCGCGGCGGCTGGTGTTCGAGCTCTTGGAAAGCGGCCAGCCCGAGGACAGCCACTTTCGACGCATGGCCAAGACGGTGGGAAGCGGGCGGGACGCCCGCGCTCCCATTGGGCTCGGAGCGCGGGCGTCTCGCCCACTTCCCGATCTCTCCCATCCCGCCATGGCGGTTCGCCTGGATGCCTGTATCCACTGCACCCTTTGCATCCGGGCTTGCCGCGATGTCCAGGGCAACGACGTTATCGGCATGGCGGGGCGAGGCTCGGCCAGCCGCATCATCTTTGATCTGGGTGTGGGCATGGGCCAAAGCTCGTGCGTCGGCTGCGGCGAATGTGTCCAGGCCTGCCCCACCGGCGCATTGCTGTCCAAGCAAAGCCAGCCCGCCGAGAAGGCTGTGGACAGCTTGTGTCCCTATTGCGGCGTTGGGTGTCAGGTCACCTATCATGTGGCCGATGGGGCCATCATCCGGGCTGAGGGGCGCGACGGCCTCGCCAATGAACAGCGGCTTTGCGTCAAGGGCCGCTTCGGCTTTGATTACGGTCGCCATCGCCACCGGCTGACCATGCCGCTGATCCGTAAGGAGGGCGCGCCCAAGGAGGCGTTGGACCCGGCCGATCCCTTCACCCATTTCCGCCCGGCAAGCTGGGACGAGGCTTTGGACTTCGCCGCCGCCGGGTTGAAGCGTCAGATTGAATCCGACGAGTGTGGCTCGGAGGCAAGGCCAAAGGCCGCCGCACCCCATGGTGCGCAAGCCAAGGGCGCGGACGCGCCCGCCCGGCGTTTGAGGGGAAATAAATTAGCAGGTCTGGGTTCGGCCAAGGGCTCCAACGAAGAGGCTTACTTGTTTCAAAAGCTGGTGCGGACCGGCTTCAAGACCAACAATGTGGATCACTGCACCCGGCTGTGCCACGCCTCTTCGGTGGCGGCTTTGCTGGAAGGCATCGGGTCCGGCGCGGTGACCGCTCCGGTGGCCGAGGTCGCCCGTGCCGAGGTCATCGTGGTCATCGGCGCCAATCCATCCGCCAATCATCCGGTGGCGGCCAGCTTCATCAAGAATGCAGTGCGCCAGGGCGCCAAGTTGGTGGTTATCGACCCGCGCGGTCAGGCTTTGGACCGTTTCGCCGAGCACTCTTTGCGCTTCAAGTCGGGAACCGATGTGGCGCTGCTCAACGCCATGCTGCATGTGATCGTAGCCGAGGGACTGTATGACAAGGCTTTCGTTGAAGCGCGGACCACCGGCTTCGAGGTATTGGCCGAGCATGTGATGGCCTATGCGCCCGAGGTTATGGCCCCGCTCTGCGGGGTGGATGCCGAGACCATCCGCGCCGTGGCCCGGCTGTTCGCCAAGGCCCGCTCTGCCATGATCCTATGGGGGATGGGAATTTCCCAGCATAGCCACGGCACCGATAATTCCCGCTGCCTGATCGCCCTGGCTATGATCTGCGGTCATATGGGCAAACCGGGCAGCGGTCTTCACCCCCTGCGCGGTCAGAACAATGTTCAAGGCGCCTCCGATGCCGGGCTGATCCCCATGATGCTGCCCGATTACAAGCGGGTGGATGACGAGGGGCACCGCAATCGCTTCGCCACGGCCTGGGGTGTGGAGCTTGACCCCAATCCCGGTCTGACCGTGGTGGAGATGATGCACGCCGCCGCCGCCGGGCGCATTCGCGCCCTGTATGTCATGGGCGAGAATCCGGCCATGTCGGACCCCGACCTGTCCCATGCCCGTGCGGCACTGGCGTCGCTGGACCATCTGGTGGTTCAAGACATCTTCCTGACCGAGACCGCCATGCTGGCCGATGTGATTCTCCCCGCCAGCGTCTTCGCCGAGAAGACCGGGAGTTTCACCAATACCGACCGTCATGTGCAGATGGGGCGTCAGGTTCTGAACCCGCCCGGCGAAGCTCGTCAGGATCTGTGGATCATCCAGGAACTGGCCCGTCGTCTGGGGCTGGGCTGGAGCTACGAGGGACCGCAAGAGGTGTTCGCCGAGATGGTCGCCCTGATGCCATCGCTGTCGGGCATCAGTTGGAACCGGCTGGAGGCCGAGGGCGGCATTACCTATCCCGCCGGTAAGGCTATTCTGTTCGATGATCGCTTCCCCACCGCTGATGGTAAGGCGCGGCTGGTTCCCGCTTCGGGCATTGCCCCGGCCGAGAATGCCGA
>JAYTWE010000638.1:0-1553 GCA_043744055.1 Magnetospirillum sp. | reverse complement strand
CTCGGCGGAAGATGCCATGCGCATTATCGCCGAAGGCAAGGTGGTGATCCACCGGCTGACCATCGCCGAAGGTCTGACGGTGCGCCAAGTCGTTGATATGGTCAAAGAGGCCGACTTTTTGGCTGGCCCAATTACCCGCAAGATTCCAGAAGGCTGGCTGCTCCCCGAAACCTGGCACATGATGCGAGATGAGGCGCGTGACGATGTTCTGGCTCGCATGGAGAAATCCATGCGCCAGACGGTGGATGTGTTGTGGGTGGCGCGTGCTCCCGGCTTGCCGCTGAAGAGTAAGGAAGAGGCGGTTATCCTTGCCTCCATGGTGGAGCGTGAGACCGGAACCGAAGCCGAGCGGCCTCGGGTGGCTGCTGTGTTCTACAACCGGCTCGCCAAACATATGCGGATGCAGTCGGACCCGACGGTGATTTATGGCCTGTCCGATGGAATGGGGGAATTGGATCGCGGCTTGACCCGCGATGATCTGATGACTCGGCATCCGTGGAACACCTATGTCATTGATGCTCTGCCTCAGACGCCCATCGCCAATCCTGGCCGCGCGTCCCTGGAGGCCGTCCTGCATCCGGCCAAGAGTGATGAACTATACTTTGTCGCCAATGGGGCCGGCGGTCACGCCTTTGCCCGGACCCTGGACGAGCACAACGCCAATGTGGCCAATTGGCGCAAGATCGAGAAGGCGGGACGTTAAGGAGTTCGCAGGGCTTCTGCCCTGCATCCTATTCCAGAGAAACCAATGGGATCAAAGGGCTAAGGCCCTTTGCGGGAGTGGGCGGAGCCCGCAGCGACCTAGCTTTCCAGCAGATTCAGCCTGGCTTGTGTCACCAGAGTGATGCCCTTTTCGGTGCGGTGAAAGCGGCTGGAATCCAAGGCCGGGTCCTCGCCGACCACCAGACCGGGCGGCACAACGCATCCCTGATCGACGATGCATTTCTTCAAACGGGCATGGCGACCGATATCGACTCCCGGCAGGATGACGGAATCCTCTACCACGCAATAGCTGTTGACCCGCACATTGGAAAACAGCATGGCACGTCGCACGGTAGCGCCCGAGATAATGCAGCCGCCCGCCACCAGGGAATCCACCGCCATGCCGCGTCGGTGGTCGGAATCGAACACGAACTTGGCCGGTGGTGATTGGGGCTGGTCGGTCCAGATGGGCCAGTTCTCGTCATAGACGTTGAGCGCGGGCGTCACCGTGGTGAGGTCGATATTGGCTTCCCAATAGGCGTCGATGGTCCCGACGTCGCGCCAATAATGCTCGCGCGCCCCATCATGCATGACGCAGGAATGCTGGAAATGATGGGCGATGACCTTGTGGGATTTGACCAGGGACGGAATCAGATCCTTGCCGAAATCATGGGTTGTTCCTGGAGCCGTGGCATCCTTCACCAGCTGTTCGAACAGCAATTGGGCATTGAAGATATAAATGCCCATACTGGCCAAGGCCATGTCGGGGCGTCCGGGCATGGATTGGGGATGATCGGGTTTTTCATCGAAGCGAATGATGCGGTCGTCATCGTCCACCGCCATGACTCCGA
>JAYTWE010000637.1:0-2651 GCA_043744055.1 Magnetospirillum sp. | reverse complement strand
GTATCGTGGTCAAGGCGGTGGGAGTTATCGAGAATCCCAACGGCGATGATTCTCCTGTCGAGATGACTCTGTCTGGGGTCAAGATCGGGCCGGTGGACCGCCAGATGCTGGATTTGCCGCAAGGCTGGTTTGGCTTTGATCTGCGAAAGGTCCCGCCCGAGAGGATCGAACAAGCCATCGAAGGGATCAAGCCTTTGCTGGAAGGCCGTAAAGGAGGGTGATCGTCCCTCTATCTTTTGCTCGCTACCAAGTCCGAATGCGACCGGTATCAATATGGACGAAGTCCGACTCGGGATAAATGCCGACACCACCGACCTTCAGGGTTTTGGCGGCCTTGCCCACATGGCGAACGGAATGGCCGGGCAGACGGATATCCACCGCTTTGCCTTCGGTGTGCAGACTATGGGTAGCGACGCCGTCGCTATACGACGCGAGAATGGCGTTAGAGGCGGGAGAGCGGTAGCCGCTGATGATATGAATGGCTCCCTTGGAGCCGACCTTGCGTTGAACCGAGGCCATCAGGTCCAATAGACGGGGGTCGATGGCGTGAATGGCGCCGTTGCGGTGGTCACGCAAGAACCGGCTGATCTGGGCAATGGTCTTGCCCTGATATTGCCCTTCGGCCCAGTAAACCGTCTTCAGGGTTTCGCCGGTATGGGTGTTGTAGAGGTGGAGCGAACGTTCCGGCATGCGGCGCACGGCGGCATCGACCGGGGTCGGGACAAGCAGGGTGGCGGCTGCGCCGAGACCCATGGTCAGGAAGCCACGTCGGCTTTTGGCCTTCTCGATCATTCCTACTCCCTTGCCGTAATCCGAGGCTCTCCCCCTCGGGTGGGGACCTTAATACCATTTTCCGGTGGGCAAGAGTCAACACCCCCTTGAAGAGGAGGGGGAATTAAAGTCGGCGATCGGGGGAATTGGACGCGGTGCGCTGGGCTGGTTGGCGGGCACGATCCAGCACTGGAGCCAGGCGGCGGTCATGGCCATAGATGTCATCGCGGAAGTGAATTCTTCCGTCTTCATCCGCCCATGCGGTCATGTACAGCAGATAAACCGGCATGGTCCGTTCCATCTTGAGGGTCCGGGTGGAGCGGTTGGCGGCAATGTTCTCGGACAGCTTGCCGCGCCAATGGCTGCCCAACATCAGTTCGCCCAGTTCCAACGGCCGTTCCAGTCTGACGCAGCCATGGGACAGGGCGCGATAGGACTTGGCGAACACTTTCCGATTGGGAGTGTCGTGCATATAGATGTCGTCGGAGTCCTTCAGATTGAACTTCAATTGCCCCAGGGCGTTGTCCGGGCCGGGGGGCTGGCGGAGATGATAGGGGAACTTCTTGCCGATGGCGTTCCAGTCCACACCGTCTCCGGCGGATTCGGGGCTGCCTTCAGGATATTCGATGATCTTCAGATTGCTGGTGGTCAGATAATTGGGGTCACGGCGCAGCTTTGGCAGGATTTCCTTGTTGGCGATGCTGGGCGGCACGGACCAGGGCGGGTTGAGCACCAGCGAATTCATGGTGGCGTTCATGCTGGGGGTCGGATGCTTCACATCGCCGACAACGACTCGCATTGTCATGGCGATTGCGCCGTTATCGACCACATCTAGCGTGGCCGATGGAATGTTCACGGCGATATGGTGTTGGCCGGGATTGCGGATCATCCAGCGCCAACGTTCCAGATTCACGGTGATTTGCCGGATGCGAGCCTCGGCGGAGACGTTCAGATTGGCGAATGTGCGTGCGCCGACGGTTCCATCGGCTTCAAGACCGTGACGGAGTTGGAACCGTTTGACGGCTTCGGCCAGTGTCGCGTCAAAGACTTGGCCTTCAGCCTGATCGGCGGCCAGCTCTCCCGAGATGATCAGACGTTTGCGCAAGGTTGGGATACGTTCATCTGTCTCGCCGGGAACCAGTTTCGGTCCATCGGGCAGCGTGGGCCATCCACCGGCACTGGCCATGACGCGCATTGATTCAAGCGATTGCTTCAGCCGGGCATAGCCTATGAATTGCGGAGACGTCGAGGCGGATAGATCGTTCAACGTCTTACCGTCGGCCAATTTCTTCAAGAACCGGCCCCCATCGAATTGACCGCGGCTGTCATGGCCGAAACCGCCATAGGCCCGCTCGGGCCAGACCGCGCCGATGGCCAGATCGCGGCCGAACCGCATCAAGACTGTGCTGATGGCCACATCGCGCGTTATCTCGGATTGGGACTGAGGCAGGGCGTAGGCGGAAGGAGCAAGCCCTTCGGCCATGGCGATAGCCAGCATTTCTGCCATGACCGCATTTCCCCGTGCCTCGTTGGCGGCGGTCCACGCCAATTGATTGTTCCGACTGTGATAGAAGTCCCGCAGCGCCTTGGAATCCAGATTGGGGTCTTGGAGCGGAGCGGAGGATAAGGCTTCTTCCAGCTTCTGTTGTGGATTTGGCACGGTTTCGGCCATGGCGATTCCGGTGCCCAGGCCAAGCGCTACGATCATAATGGAGACAGGGATAAACGACAAAGCTGACCTCGGACCCGTAGTACGGGGCTTATAGGAGGATTCCTTAGAATCGATATCGATCCAAACCGTCCCAGTGTCAACGGCCAACCGTACTTCGTCTTATAATATTCTCAGCCTTGCGCCCAAGGAAGTTGTTCCGCCTTCCAGC
>JAYTWE010000636.1:0-8103 GCA_043744055.1 Magnetospirillum sp. | reverse complement strand
CATCGACCTGGGTCGCCTTCAAAAGGGCGTCACAGCCCATTTCCACCGCGCGAAGAGCCGCAGCGGTATCGGTGGTGAAGAAGGGATTGCCGGTACCGGCGGCGAATATGACCACCCTGCCCTTTTCAAGATGGCGGATGGCGCGGCGGCGGATATAGGCCTCGCATACGGTCGGCATGACGATGGCAGACTGGACGCGGGTTTCGCACCCGACCCGCTCTAGCGCGTTTTGCACCGATAAAGCATTTATGACGGTGGCGAGCATGCCCATATTATCGGCTGCCGCACGTTCCATTCCACTGGATGCGCCGGAAACACCGCGGAAGATATTACCGCCGCCGATGACCACGCAGACCTCGACGCCGAGGTCGCGAACGGATTTCACCTCGCGGGCGATGCGTTCAACAGTGGCGGGATCGAGACCGTATTCACGGGTCCCCATCAAGCCTTCGCCGGAAATCTTGAGGAGAACGCGGCGGAATTTGGCGACGTTGGCCATGGACTCCCTCAGCTCTGATGATCCCGATGCGGCTCAGACGAAGGTCTGGGCCGTTGTTTCATGGTCCGGGCGGCGGCGATCATACACCATTCTTCCCACCTGTCGCGCCTCTTGTGGAGGGGAGGAAAAAGAATGATGTGAAGATAACAAAAGAAAGGGCCGCTCACCCGAAAGCGAGCGGCCCTCGATCTTTAGCCGATTAGCGGCCCAACTGGGCGGCAACCTCGGCGGCGAAGTCTTTCTCTTCTTTTTCGATGCCTTCGCCGAGGGCGAAGCGAACGAAGCCGGTCAGTTTGATCGGCGCGCCGATTTCCTTACCAACATTCTCCAGCACCTTGGAAATCTTATTCTCCTGATCGATCACGAAGATTTGTTCGATCAGACAGACTTCCTCGTAGTACTTGCGGATACGGCCTTCCACCATCTTCTCGATGACGGCGGGGGGCTTGCCCGAAGCCTGGGCCTGTTCGGTCAGAACGGCCTTTTCGCGCTCCAGGGCGGCGGCGTCCACGACGCTGGAATCCAGGAACTGCGGGTTGGCTGCGGCCACATGCATGGCAATCTGCTTGCCCAGCTCGGTCAGGCGAGCCTGATCTCCGGTAGATTCCAGAGCAACCAAGCAACCGATCTTGCCCAGACCGGGCACGATGGAGGCATGAACATACGAAGCGACGATGCCGCTGGAAACTTCCAGGCTCACGGCGCGACGGAAGTTCATGTTCTCGCCGATCGTAGCGATCAGAGCCGTCAGCTGGTCAGCGACAGACTTGTCGGTGCCGGGGCATTCCGTGGCCTTGATGACGTCCACATCGCTACCCTTGGCCAAAGCCACGGCGGCGACGGAAGATACGAAACCCTGGAACTGCTCGTTGCGGGCGACGAAATCAGTCTCGGCATTGATTTCCACCGCGACACCCTTGGTGCCGGAAGTGGAGACGCCGACCAGACCCTCGGCGGCGACGCGGCCAGCCTTTTTGGCGGCTGCGGCAAGGCCCTTGGTGCGGAGCCAGTCGATGGCGGCTTCAACGTCGCCAGCGGTCTCCCCCAGCGCCTTTTTGCAATCCATCATGCCGGCGCCAGTCTTCTCGCGCAGCTCTTTGACCAGCGAAGCGGTAATCTCGGCCATTGGTCTTCCTCTCTCGGGCGTTGGCTCACGCAGAGCCCTTGGATACGGACGTTCTGTCAAACGAATGGCGGCGATGGTCTATCGCCGCCATTCTTATTCACACGATGGCTCAAGCCGGTTGGGCAGGAGCCTCTTCGGCGACAACAGCCTCGACAACCTCGACAATCTGCTCAACCGGGGCTTCGATGCTGGCACCGACATCACCACCACCACGGGTGATTTCAGCCTGGATACCGTCGAGCACCGAACCGGCCATCAGATCGCAATAGGTCTGGATGGCGCGGATGGCATCGTCATTGCCGGGGATCGGATAGGTGATGCCTGCCGGATCAGAATTGGAATCGATGATCGCCACCACCGGGATGCCCAACTTGTTGGCTTCCTGAACAGCCAGCTGTTCCTTGTTGGTGTCGATGATGAACAAGATGTCGGGCAGACCGCCCATTTCCTTGATGCCGCCCAGGGCGCGTTCGAGCTTGTCGCGCTCACGCGTCATGACCAGCTGCTCTTTCTTGGTCAGACCGGCGAGGGCACCGGAGGCCAGCTGCTCGTCCAACTCGCGCAGCCGCTTGATGGAATTGGAAATAGTCTTCCAATTGGTCAGCATGCCGCCGAGCCAGCGATGGTTGACGAAGTACTGACCGCAACGACGGGCGCCTTCGGCGACGATGGACGAGGCCTGATGCTTGGTGCCGACGAACAAGACGCGACCACCGGAGGCTGTCACATCACGAACGGCCTGCATGGCGCGGTGCAGCATGGGAACGCTCTGCTGCAGATCAATGATGTGGATGCCATTGCGGATGCCGAAGAGATACGACGACATCTTCGGGTTCCAGCGGCGGGTATTGTGACCGAAATGGACGCCAGCTTCAACCAGCTGACGCATAGTAAACGTGGGCAGTGCCATCGGAAAAATCCTTTTCTTCTCCGGTTGAGCCTCCGCGGGAGTAGTCGGGGAAACCCCCGACACCGGAGCGAACGATCAACACAGACGTGTCGAAGTCGCGATCCCGCGTGTGGATTGGTGGCGGGTTAATACGCTCTTATAGGGGGATTTGCAAGTGAAGTTGCTATTTTACCTTAAGCAAGGCGACGCAAGCTTCGGGGAGTTGGCGGGTCTGAACATGAGGCCGATCCGGCGGGGCTGGAGATGTTGGCTTTGTAAGCCATGATTCCAGTTCACCCCCACAACCGTCCCCCTCGGGAAAAGGCTTTTGCGCTTCGCAATCAAGACTCTCGGCAGGACAGCTCATTCGAACGTGAAAGTGCTCATCATGCCCCCACCACGGCCGTAATTTTCCCAGCCAGCCCCTGTCACTCCCCGTGGCGGCAACACAAAGAGTCTGCTTGATGGCGGGGTTGACGAAAATTCGATCCACCCCCGGTGCACGGGCCGCCAGTTCAATCAGGCGAGCCTGGGCCGATGTCCAGGAATCAGAAACCCCGTTTCCTTGCACCATCTGAATCGGCTTTGGCGATTCAAGCTCGGCCATGGTCAATGGGTGCTGAACCAGTCGGAACCAAATATCAACATCCAGACCGTTCTGGTGGCTGGCATGACCGGATGGCATCGGCCCCCCCTTGGGGCGAGCCATATCGGCAATCAAGAGCCCCCCTCCTCCTTCGGCCTGTGCGGCGGCAGCCAGGGATTGGACGAATCCAACGGTAACGGGATGTCCCCAAGAGCGGTTGCGGGACGGACGCAGGACCTGATAACCGGTTCCGTCCAAGGAGAGCTGTTGAGCGTCAACGACGCAACCGGCGGCGGCGGAGCCAATCACTTCGGCGGCCTGGGCCGAGGAAATGCCGACAGAAATAAGGAGTGCCGCCAGAAGAAATCGCACCGGATAAGCACCTCAATCAAACATCGTCGCTTCGAACTTACTCTGAATCTCGGTGATCTCCTCGGCGCAGTCCAGCAAAGCCGCCACGCAATCAGGAGAGAATTTGGTTCCAGACAGATCAAGAAGCAAGTCAAATGCCTCCTGATTGGTCCAGGCTTTCTTATATGGACGCTCTGATGTCAGGGCGTCAAACACATCGGCCACGGCGGCGATCTGCGCTTCCAAGGGGATTTCATTCCCCTTGAGCCCATAGGGATAGCCGCTGCCGTCCAAGGCTTCATGATGATAGGCGATGACATTGCGAAGAATGCTGAAATAGTCCAAGGACTGCATTCCGAAGTCACAAGCCATCAGATCAATGATTTCCAGGCCGCGCTCCACATGCCCCTTCATCACCTCGTATTCGTGAGGGTCAAGCTTACCTGGCTTGAACAAGATGTGATCGGGAACCGAGATCTTTCCCACGTCATGAAGCGGGGCAAACTGGAAAAGATATTCAATAAATTCATCCGTGAGCTTCAGGCGATCAGCCAACTTCAAGGCGATCAGGCGGGCGTACCGCGCCATTCGGGCTAAGTGAGCCCCTGTCTCCTCGTCACGAACGGTCGAGACTTGCCGTATGACTCGAACCGCCGCATGCATCATCCGAACCAAGTCCAGCTCGCGCATGACGACCTGGGCGATCAGTTCGGCATAAGGCCGCAAACGGTGAATCGCCTTGGGCGAAAAGAAATCCTTCTCGTTTGAATTCAAGAAGAGAAAGCCGAAAAACTGATTCTTGGCCCGGATGGGGACCGTATAGCTGGACCGATAGCCATGCTGGAACAAACGGCTGGCATGAATCTGCCCCGTGGCGGCGACCGTCTCCAAATCATTGATGATACGCCGGGCACCGGAATCCGCCAGCTTTTGGAGTGACGGTAGGCTGGACATCTTGGCGGCTGAATGATCCAGCGGGCTTTCACCGTCGGTGGAGTGGATAAACGTTTTGAGAATATCAGTCCGTTCGTCATAGAGCGCTATGGCGACGCGGCTGAGAGACGTCAAACCCTCATCACTTCTGATCTCATCATGGATGCAGACCAGTCTTTCCGCCAAACCGTGGTGGATGGCAGATAGGGACGGGGGCACCATTGCTGAATTCACGATCCTGACCGATCCAAGAAATATTTGTTCTGTAACTGAAATATACAGTTCAATTTGCGCTAGGTCAATTTTACGAACTCTAAACTTGCCTCATACATCGGAATGAATAACCTCGTGGTAAGATCACCTTCGCAACAAATTTGACCGAGATCAAAATTCATTGTCAAAATAAGTAAATTTAACTATTTTCCGATAGCGTCGTAAAAGTGTCAGACTTTGGCAAAGTACGGCTTTACGGAGGTCGGCGGTGAACCAGATGAGCCAGATACAGACCGATATCATTGGTGAGGATGGCGAGACTCAAAAGGGCTGGCGATCCTTCGCCGCTCATCTCTTCGCCCCCATCAAGATCACCTGGGGACAGTTTTTCGATTTGCTGGTGCCGCTGCGCCACTCCCCTCATATCCGTCGGCATGCGGCATCGGTCATCATTTCGCGCATCCAGTTGGTCGCCGCCATCTTTGCCGTCATGGTCCCCATGTGGTCCATCATCGACTGGTTCGTCTTCCCCTGGCCGGAATGGGCCATGATGACGACACTTCGGCTTGGCTCCGGCGTCATCTTCTTCTTGTTATCTTGGCCATGGAACATGGCGAAGACCCGTCTGCAAGCCGATGCCATGCTGATGTGCATGCTGCTGGTTCCTCCTGTTTTCTACATCTTGTCCATCCAGATCACCGCCGAGCTGCATGTTACCGGCACCGCCTTGCTGGTCACGAAACTATATGCCCTAATGCCCAATATCGTGCTGGCTGGACTGGCGATTTTTCCACTGACCGCATTCGAAGTGGCGCTGTTCTCCGCTCCGGCCTTTTTCTTCGCCATTCTGGGCCTGTTCATGGGGGGAGAGACCCTCTCATTGGACCAACACGGCCCGATGATCTGGCTGATGGTTCTGGTCATGGGCGTGGCCATGTTCTCTGGCATGAGTCAGTTGCACTACATCACCGCGCTGGTAAATCGGGCGATGATCGACCCTCTGACCGGGGCCTATACCCGCCGGTCAGGCGGCGAGGCGCTCGACTTGCAATTCCGTTTAGCGTCCATGCGCAACACCCCTATGTGTGTGGCTTTCTTCGACCTTGATAAGTTCAAGTCCATCAACGACTCCTTTGGTCACGAGGAAGGCGACAAGGCGTTGCGGACGCTGTCGGACAAGCTGCGCGATGGATTGCGGCGCGGCGATATCCTGGTGCGCTGGGGTGGCGAGGAATTTGTCGCTATCTTGACAGAAACCACCACCGAAGGGGCTAAAATCACCCTGGAGCGTCTCCGTCAGGCTGGTTTCGGCATCCGCCCCGACGGCATACCCTTGACCGCTTCTATCGGGGTATCGGAACGTGGTGCCGATAACGCTACCGATTGGCCGCAACTGATCGAATTGGCCGACCAACGCATGTACGAAGCCAAACGCAATGGCCGCGATCGGGCGTTTCTGCCCGGCGGAGAGACCATGGTGTTCGGTGATAAGCCGATCTTCTAGATAAAGAAGCTTACCCAGGTCACTCCCGCAATCGGGAATGACCTGGGAGGTGCCGGTTTAAGCCCGAGACGCCAGAACTCGTTCCAACTCAGCCATACCAGCCGGAAGATCGACCTTACCGCCAGAGATGCGGATGGCGGTGCCCAGCGCATGCAAGGTGCGGAACAGATTATGGGTACGGCTCTGCTCGCCCATCTGACCGATCCGCAAGATATTGAGTCCGAACGCGCCGGAAATCTCCACCTTGTGAACCTGGGACATGACGTGGCGGACCTTGTCGGCCGATACACCGTCGGGGACAGTGATGCCGACCACCGAGGGCAGACGCGCCTCGACAGGGATCAAGAGTTCCAGCCCCATGGCCTCGATGCCGCCCTGAAGCGCGGCTGAACACATGGCATGCCGCCGAAAGCGGTTGGGCAGCGTCTCGTCGCAGATCAGCCGCAGCGCCTCATGCAGAGCAAGAATGCCCGAGACCGGCGCCGTATAGTGATAGGCGTGCTTGTTCCAGAATTGATCGGCAAGCCGGGCATCCAGGCACCAATGCGCCATGGGGGCATTGCGCTTCTCAATGTGGTGCCAGGCGTCCTCGGAAAAGGCGATCAAGGATACGCCCGGTATGGATGACAACCCCTTCTGACCGCCGGTGATGATGGCATCGACCAGCCACTCATCCATCTCCATTTCCATGGTGGACAAGGTGCAGACGGCATCGACGATGTTCAGGCAGCCGTATTGCTTGCCCAGGCGGCAGATTTCCACCAGTTCGCGGTTCCAGACGGTGTTGGACGTCTCGCCCTGGACCACGGTCAGCACACCGAACCCGCCGTCCTTAAGAAGCTTCTCCACCTGATCGGGCTTAACGCCCTGCTTGTTGGCCACGTCCAACCGGGTCACATCGCCACCGACGCGACCGGCCATTTCCGCCAGACGCGAACTGAACAGACCATTGCAGATAGCCAGAACCTTGGTGCCGGGCTCCACCAGATTGGCGATGGCCATTTCCATGGCGGCCGAAGCTGGTCCGGCCACGCCCATCACATGGCTGGATTGGGTCTGGAAGACATAGCGCGACATGGTCTTCACCTGCTCCACCACCCGGTTCATGGTATCGCCGAGATGGTTAATGACCAGGGAATTGGCGGTTGCCACCTTGTATGGAATCGGCACCGGCCCGGCGCCCATCATCAGCAAGGGCTCGTCGGGCAGGATTTCGTCAAGGGACACGACCGAGGGGGGCTGCGGATATTTCATGGCGGATCCTAAGAAAACAGGCTTGCGGCTATACTCCTTTTTCAGCCCAAAGCCAATTCCGCGATCTTGCCGATCACGTTTCTTAATCCCGCGACCCTTTGACGGGGGTCTTCCCAGGCGCGCAGGAAGACCAGTTTGTGGTCGGGACGAAGCTTGCATGAACCGGCAGCCCGGCTGATGAACTGCACCAATCCGATCGGGTTGGCGAAGACATTGCCTCGGAAGGTCACGACTGCCCCCTTGGGGCCAGAATCGGCTTTCTCGATACCGGCTTTTTTGCAAAGAGCTTTGATTGCAACGACTTCCAGGAGATTTTCAACCTCGACCGGGAGCTTGCCAAACCGGTCGATCATCTCGGCGGCCAGGGCTTCGATCTCGGCTTGCATATCCAAGGCGGCGATACGGCGGTACAGGCCAAGACGCACGGACAGATCGGCCACATAGGTCTCGGGGATCAGGACCGGCGAGCCGATGGCGATCTGAGGCGACCACTCCTCCACAGCTTCCACCCCCACGCCCCCCTTGGCGGCGGCGACGGCCTCTTCCAGCAATTGCTGATAAAGCTCGATTCCGACTTCGCGGATATGGCCGGACTGCTCTTCGCCCAACAAATTACCGGCGCCGCGAATATCAAGATCGTGACTGGCCAGCTGGAACCCTGCTCCCAGAGTATCCAGGGCCTGCATGACCTGAAGACGCTTCTCCGCCGCCTTGGACAACAGCTTGTTATTGGGCAAGGTGAAATAGG
>JAYTWE010000635.1:0-3757 GCA_043744055.1 Magnetospirillum sp. | reverse complement strand
TGCATGGCCGAAAAACGTGCCTGTGGCAGCATGGATTCCCGCTTTCGCGGGAATGACGACCGTGTTTGCCGGAACATTCTCCTTCACCCGATTGCCCTGGCAAGCTAGCCGGGATATCCGTGTTTTCCGTCATTGGGATCGGTCACTTCCGCCGTCTCCTCGTCCCAATAATCGGGACCGATGGGCACCTTGCCCGCTCCGCCGGGAATATCGAGCACATAAGTGGGCTGCGCGACCCCCGACAGCCGCCCGCGCAAAGCCCGCATCAAAGCCCGTCCCTCGGCGATAGAGGGGCGGAAATGGCTGGTGCCCGGCGCCAGATCGGGATGATGCAGATAATAAGGCCGCACCCGGTTGCGGACCAAAGCCCGCATCAGGGTCTCCAGCGTCTCGACGCTATCGTTGACTCCCTTCAGCAGTACGGTCTGAGACAACAGCGGCAAACCGGCATCGGCGAGAAGAGCCAGGGCCGCACGGGTGGCGGCGGAAAGCTCGCGCGGGTGATTGACGTGAACCGCCAACCAGACCGCCAGATCGGCTCCCTTCGGAGGCCGCAGAGCCGTGGCCAAGGCCATGGTTACCCGGTCGGGATCAGCCACCGGCACCCGACTATGAAACCGCATGCATTCAATATGAGGGATGGCCGCGACCCGTTCGACCAGGGCGGCGATTCGCGGAGGCGGCAACATCAGGGGATCGCCACCGGTCACGATGACTTCCCGCAGCTCCGGCCGCCCGGCCACATAAGCCAGGGCAGCGTCGATCTCCGCCTCACTCAGGGTTCCGTCGGCATCTCCAACCCGAGAACGGCGAAAGCAGAACCGGCAATAGACCGGACAGACCAACAGCGGCGTCAGCAAGACCCGATCAGGATAGCGGTGAACGATGCCGCGGACCGGGCTATGGGTCATATCGCCGATGGGATCGCTCCGCTCCTCGGGCTGGGTCGTCAATTCGGCGGTCGAGGGAACGAATTGACGGGCGATGGGGTCGCCGGGATCGGATGGGTCGATCAATCCGACAATAGCGGGGGTTATGGCTACCGAATACACCTGGGCCACCTGATCCACGGCCTGACATTGGTCAGGCGCGATCAGACCGGCTGCGGCCAGATCGCCAGCGCGGCGCAGGGTGCGGGAGGATTGAGAGTGGAGATCGAACTTCAGCATTTCCCTCTGCCCATACCATCCGGGCGGCACGGGCAGAAGCAAAAGTTACATTCCTTAACACGATGTCACTTGCCCCGCCGCCAGGAGAGGGCTATCCCCACCACTCTTCAGGGAGGAACTCTCAATGACCTGGGAAACAGGCATCGTGACCAGTATGGAAATCAACCGCCTGGCGGCTCAATTGGCCGCACAGATCGACCCGTCCACGTCTGACGATGAAGTCTTGCGCCGTTGCATCGGCATGGCCTTATCGCAAGATCTCAGTGACGATCAGCTGCATGTTCTGGTCAGCACGGTGGACCACTATTCCGGCCGTCGGACGGAAACCTGCCTAACCGTGGCGGAACCGCAGCTCAACGTCGGCTAACCCTTAGGGCAACAAACTCAGTGAACGAAAGATTAATAGCGACACGGACCACGCCGTTCTGAGCGCTGAGGCAACCACCAATAGCCGTCATGCGCGGGCTCGTCCCGCGTACCCACGCCGGTCCATCAGCATTTTGCCAGACGGAAGGGCGTGGATGGCCGGGACAAGCCCGGCCAAGACGATGAAATCAACCAATTCGAAATCTGGATTCGTTGCCCTGGGCTAACCCTCTTGCCGAGAAACTGTCCAAGGGTCATAACGGTGACATGGACACTTTCGTGATCGTCGTCTTTCTGCTCACCTATCTCGGCATGGCCTTTGGCAGTGTCCGAGGCCTGAAGCTTGACCGGACCGGAATCGCCTTGCTGGCGGTGGTGGTTCTGCTGGTGTCAGGCAAGGTCAGCGTGAAGGCCATGGGCAGTTCGGTGGACATTCCGACTCTGCTGCTGCTGTTCGCGCTGATGATCGTTTCCGCGCAATTCCAACTGGCCGGGGTCTACGCCACAGTGGCGGCCCGCATTGCCGCCGCGTCGGGTTCCCCCCGACGGCTTCTGGCCCTGGTGATCCTGGCGGCGGGCGGATTATCAGCGGTGCTGGCCAATGACGTGGTCTGCTTCGCCATGACCCCCATTATCGCCGAGGGCATACGCCGCCGAGGTCTCGACCCCCGCCCCTATCTTCTTGGGCTGGTGGGCGCCGCCAATGCTGGCAGCGCCGCCACCTTGATCGGCAATCCCCAGAATATTCTGATCGGCCAGGTGGGCGGGTTGAACTTCTGGAGCTTTCTGGCCGCCTGCGCCATTCCCGCCGCCGCCTCGCTGGTGGTGGTCTATGCCACTTTATGCCTGATCTGGCGCAAGGAGCTGGAAGCAATCCCCGCCCCCGTCGGTCAAGATGAACGGCCTCACCTTAATCACTGGCAGGCCTTAAAGGGGATCGGAGCTCTGACTCTCCTCGCCATGCTGTTCACCGCCCCCCTGCCCCGCGAAGTGGGAGCCATGGTCATTGCCGGTCTGCTGTTGGCCAGCCGACGCATGTCATCGCGTGAGATGATCGGGCTGGTGGACTGGCATCTGCTGATGCTGTTCGCCTGTCTGTTCGTGGTTACCGGCGCTTTCGCCGATACCGATCTTGCCCGCCAATGGATGGAAGCCCTCGCCGAGCACGGCCTGTTCCCCGAGACCTTGGGCGTCATGGTGCCGTTGGCCCTGGCCGCGTCCAATTCCATCGGCAATGTTCCTGCGGTCATGCTGATATTAGCGGTCTGGCATACTCCCGACCCCGGAGCCCTGACCGGTCTGGCGCTGCTCTCCACCTTGGCCGGGAATTTTCTGCTGGTGGGCAGCATGGCCAATATCATCGTTGCTGAGCGTGCCGCGACAGCGGGAACCCGGCTGTCTTTTGGCGATTTCGCCCGTGCGGGCATCCCCATGACCCTGGCGACCATGACCATCGCGGTCTTATGGCTGTGGGCTGGCGGCTGGATGGGATGGTGAGGCTCGAATAATGACAACGGCAACCATTCTTCCCCATGTCACCGCAAGCCTGAATGCCCTGGCTCTGTTCTTTCTGATCGCGGCCTACACCTTCATCCGCCAAGGCCGCCGCGAGCTGCACAAACGAGCCATGCTGGGAGCCGTGGCAACCTCGGCCTTATTCCTGGGCTTCTATCTTCTCTATCACTTCACCGCGCCCATTTTTGTCTTCCGGGGAACCGGAATCGTGCGCCCGATCTATTATGCCTTGCTGATTAGCCATGTGATTTTAGCGGCAACGGTCACCCCCATGATCGGAATGACCATCATCAAGGCGGCACGTGGGAATTTCATCGACCATAAAAGAGTGGCGCGCTGGACCTACCCTGTGTGGGTTTACGTTTCCGTCACTGGTATCGTCGTGTATCTTATGCTGTACATTATTTACACATAATCACCCCCGGCCGTCCCGGGGTGGTGCGGAGGCGGATGTGACATTCAGGCAATTCATCGAGCTGCTCAAGCCGCGTATTGCGCTGATGATCGCGCTTACCGCCATTACGGGCTATGGCGCTGTCGCGGATAAGGTCGAAGTCGGCCCTCTCCTGCTTCTGACTCTGGCCATGGTTCTGGGTTCCGCCGCCTCGGCGGTGTTCAACCATGTCTGGGACCGCGATATCGACCGACTGATGCGGCGAACCTCCAAACGCCCCATGGCCACCGGCGCGGGAACTCCGGCGGTGGGC
>JAYTWE010000634.1:0-3808 GCA_043744055.1 Magnetospirillum sp. | reverse complement strand
GAGAATTCGAAAACCATGCGGGCTCTGCCCCGCATTTTCCAGCTTCCCATGGAAACCGAGTATATCAACCGGAAGGCTGACCATCTTGCATTTGGTGCGACGCAAGACCAAATGGCGTAAGGTTGAAGATCAGCTTGCCAAGAGGTGATGCCGTGAATACCAAGGATACCAGCAAGGCTCTGCCCAAGGAACTTCTGCCCCAAGATCACCATGGGCGATCACGTCCTAGTCGGGCCGAGGCGGAACAAGCAGTCCGAACCTTGCTGCGTTGGGCCGGTGACGATCCCGACCGGGAAGGGTTGGTGGGGACGCCGGATCGGGTGGTGCGGGCCTATGAAGAATTCTTTCAAGGCTACGACCAGGACCCGACCGAAATCCTCCACCGAACCTTCGAAGAGACCGATGGTTACGACGAGATGGTTTTGTTGCGCGATATCCGCCTGGAATCCCATTGTGAACACCATGTGGTTCCCATCATCGGGAAAGCCCACGTCGCCTATCTGCCCGATCGTCGGGTGGTGGGAATTTCAAAGCTGGCTCGCGTGGTGGAAATTTATTCCCGCCGTTTGCAGATTCAAGAAAAACTGACGGCCCAGATCGCCAATACGATCAATGACGTGTTGCAGCCCAAAGGCGTGGCGGTGGTGATTGAAGCGGCGCATCAATGCATGACCACGCGGGGTATTCACAAGCCCGGCGTTACCATGGTGACCAGCCGCATGCTGGGTGAGTTCCGTGACAATCCAGCCACACGCCGTGAATTCATGGCTCTGATTCACAACCAGCATAACGGCGGCCTGTCGAACGTCTAATGCGGGGGCTTTATCAAGGCCCATTCGCCGGGGTCACCCCATCATGGCATCTTGGCCCAGCAATTTATCCGACAGCAAAGGATAAGTCTCACGCGCTTTGACCATCTGATAATGCCACCATTCATGCCGGTTGAATTCCCAACCGGCGGTGGTCATGACGCCCAGCAAAAGGTGGCGATTGCGTTGGGCCTGGGGTGAAATGTCGAGATTGCCGTGATGGGATTGCGGGGTGAAGGCGTCGAACGTGGTGCCCATGTCCAGGGCCTCTCCGTCAGCCATTTGGATCAGATCCAAATCCACCGCCGCGCCCCTGGAATGGGCAGAGCCCAGGCGAGGATCGGCCAGGAATTCCGGGTCCGGGGTATGACTCCACAGCGCCCATTGGGCTTCCGTCGGGCGGTAAGCGTCTAGAATTCTCAGCCGGAGGCCCAAGGGTCTGGCCAGCTCCACCGCGCGATGGAGAAGGATGGCCGCATCGGCATGCAACCAGCATCCTGCTAAGGGGGCATAGACGGGTTTTCCGGTGAAATTATCGGCGGTGGCATAGGCCAGCGCGACATCGAGATCGAATTCTGCGGCATGGATTTTGACCAGCGGAAACATCTTCTTCTTTCCTTTGCTTTGTCCCGGCAGTATAGCGGCGCAATGATCATTCTTGCCATGGACACATCCACATCCGCCTGTTCCGCCGCTCTGTGGCGCGATGGTGTCGTGCTTGCCCATCGACTGAGCCAGATGGCGCGCGGGCAAAGCGAAGCTCTGATGCCCATGATTGCCGAAGTTATGGTCGAGGCCGGAATCGATTTCTCCGAACTGGATTTGGTGGCGGTGACAGTGGGACCGGGGGCTTTCACGGGGTTACGTATCGGCTTGGCTGCCGCGCGTGGTGTGGCGTTGGCGACTGGTGTGGCGTTGGCGGGGGTCTCGACTCCCTTAGCGGTGGCGGCGGCTGTGTCTATGGCGGAACGGGTAGGCCGGACTGTCTTGGCCGTCGTGGATTCCCGTCGGGATGAGCTCTGGGTTCAGGCATTTAGCGCCGATCTCACCCCTTTAGGCGAAGTGGCCGCCCTGTTGCCGCAACAAGCGGCCGCTCTGTTTCTCGGGCCGATCGTCTTGGTGGGAGACGCGGCCATGACGTTGTTGCCGCTTTTCCCCGAGGGTAAGGTTGCGTCCTCGGTCGGATGGCCCGATGCGGCTGTCGTGGCCGGATTGGCGGCAGCTCAATGGGAGAAGGGGGCCTCCCTACCGCCCGAGCCGCTATATCTGCGGCCACCGGATGTTACTTTGTGACCGGGCTGGATCTTTTGCCCGCCGGGCTGGTCCATGCCGAATTGCTGGCCGGGATGCATGTGGTTTGCTTCGCAGAGCCCTGGAGCCACGCTTCCATGGTCGAAATTCTCTCCATGCCTGGGGCCGAGGGACTGATCGCAGTTGATCGCGATTCACGATCGCCCGGACCGACCGGACCAGGCCCGGCCGGTCTGGTGTTGTGGCGCCGCGTATTGGACGAGGCGGAAATCTTGACCATTGCGGTGCTGCCGCCCTGGCGTCGCCAGGGGCTCGGCGGTGTTTTGCTGCGGGCCGCCATGGACGCGGTAGCCCAGGTCGGAGCGGTTTCGATGTTTTTGGAGGCTGCGGCCGACAATCTCCCCGCTTTGGAACTGTATCGTCGGCATGATTTTGAGCAGATCGGGCTGCGTAAGGGATATTACGGAGGTATCGACGCGCTTGTATTGCGAAGAGGTCTAGAACCGTAATCAATTCCAGATGAACGAGTTAAAATATCCACACCAGAACAAAGGTCTTATTTCTTGCGAATGAGAAGCCGATGGACTCCGTTCGGACCTTCTCCAACCTCTGGCACGGTAGATATGATTTCATGACCCAGTTCGCTCAATGACCTCGGGACATTGGTCAGTGGTTCGAGGCCTTTAAGTCGTACTTCCAGCAGCTGTCCAGATGGCATGCGCTCTACCAGTAACTTGGTTTTGACGAATGTCATCGGGCAGACCTCTCCCGTGATGTCAAGGCTGTAGTTAGGCTTCTCAGTCATGCGATTTTTGTCACTTTCCGTGTTGCTAATGGTTATTGCCATGGTGGGGTGAAAGTTTTATATAAGGCCAACCGTTGAATATGGAGGCATTATCTAAATGCCAGAGCGTTCGAACACCAGCGACCTGCTTTCGCTTACCACTGAAATTGTGGCGGCGCATGTTGCCAATAATAGCGTAGCGGTCAGCGATCTTCCTCATCTGATTCAAGAGGTCTATCGGACTCTCTCGACTGTCGGCAATGTCCCGGTCGTCCCCGAGCGTCCGCAGCCCGCCATCGCCGTGAAGAAGTCAGTGACACCTGACTTCATCATCTGCCTTGAAGATGGCAAGAAGCTGAAGATGCTGAAGCGTCATCTGAAGACCGCTTATAATATGAGCCCGGAAGATTATCGCGAGCGTTGGGGGCTGCCTGCCGATTACCCCATGGTCGCGCCAAATTACGCGCTGCATCGTTCGACCTTGGCCAAAAAAATCGGCCTGGGGACCAAGCCGCGCAAGCGTAAGCGGGCTATTTAGTCGCAGTTATGGGGCTGGCGCGTCCGAAAGCTTTGGCTTTCGTGATGTCGCCGGTTTTCAATTCCCGTCCTCTCCACGTCCGTTGGCGGAATGGTCATGGTTTCGAGAATCGAACAACGCTGCATCGACAAAGGCATGAAGATGACCGACCAGCGTCGTGTCATCGCTCGGGTCTTGTCTGAATCCGCCGATCATCCCGATGTAGAAGAGGTTTATCGCCGCGCGACCGCGATTGATCCTCATATCAGTATCGCAACCGTGTACCGGACTGTTCGCCTGTTTGAAGAGGCGAATATTCTGGAGCGTCATGATTTCGGTGATGGCCGCGCTCGGTACGAGGAAGCTGCGGGCGATCATCATGACCATCTGATTGATATGCATTCAGGCAAGGTTATTGAATTCACCAGTACGGAAATCGAAGCGTTG
>JAYTWE010000633.1:0-4671 GCA_043744055.1 Magnetospirillum sp. | reverse complement strand
TCAGCCGAGCAAGCTCGTCCGCGCCCGCCGCCACGGCGTCCGCGCTCGCATGGCCACCGTTGGTGGTCGCCGGGTCATTGCCAATCGCCGCCGTCAGGGCCGCAAGAAGCTGTCCGCCTAAGGTTCGTCCCAGGTCATGGCGATGCGGCTTGATCGGCTGAAGCAAAGGGCCGATTTTCTGCGCATCGCCGCCTTAAGGCGGAAATGGGCGGCACCCGGCCTGATTCTTCAGGCTGCGCCCAGCACCGGATTGGAAGACCAAGCCGACTCGCTTCGAGTCGGCTTCACCGTTTCCAAGAAGGTGGGGAACGCCGTCTGCCGGAACCGCGCCAAACGTCGATTGCGGTCGGCGGTGGACGAAGTGTTTCCGTCCCAGGCCGCGTCTGGATTGGACTATGTGGTGATCGGCCGTCGCGAGACGCTGGAGCGGCCATATTCTCTTCTCTTGCAGGATTTGCGGGCGGCGCTTAAACGTGTCGGCGGACTTCGGACTTTGCCCGAAGCCCAACCTTAAGGAAGTGCAGGAAGAGGCATGAACCCTGTCGGTCTGGCCATGCGCGGAACCATCCGCTTGTACCAGCTGTTGGTTTCGCCGGTTTTACCGGCGAGCTGCCGGTTCACGCCGTCTTGTTCGTCTTACGCCATGGATGCTATTCACACCCATGGCCCTGTCTCGGGCACCTGGCTGGCGGCCAAGCGGATTTGCCGCTGCCATCCCTGGAATGACGGGGGTTACGACCCTGTTCCTGAAAAGCTCACTCCTCAATTGACCGAATGCGGCGACAAGACTCGGCCGTACCATCTGCCGGATAGGATGTCATGAACGATCAGCGCAACCTTTTCCTCGCCATCGCCATTTCGGTCGCGATCATGCTCGGCTGGCAATATTTCGTGCCCGCCAAGCCCCCAATTCCACAAACCTCCGAGCAGAAGACCGCCGATGGCAAGCCCATGGCCTCGACCGCTCCCACACCGCAAGTCCCCGGAACCCCTGCGGTCGCGGTCGCCGCCGCCACGGCGGCGGCATCAAGCGCCGAGACCCGCAGCGGCGCCCTGGATAAGAGCCGCCGCATCTCCGTCGTGACTCCGTCGGTGCACGGCTCCATCTCCCTGACCGGAGCGCGGATCGACGATCTGACCCTCATCAAGTATCGGGAGACTCCCGACGCCAAGAGCCCCGAGATCAATCTTCTCTCGCCGACCGGCGCGCCCGAGCCCTATTGGGCCGAGTTCGGCTGGGTCGCCAGCGATCCGACGGTCAAGATTCCCGGTCCCGATACGGTCTGGACCGCCCAGTCCAACGGCCCCCTGACCCCCGAGTCCAAGCTGATCCTGACCTGGGACAACGCCGAAGGCTTGCGCTTCGTACGCACGCTCTCGGTTGACGCGAATTACATGTTCGCCGTGGACCAGCGGGTGGAAAATTACGGAACCAAGCCCGTCTCGCTGCATCCCTATGCCTTGCTGGCCCGCACCGGCACCCCGGCCGTGGCCGGTATGTACATCCTTCACGAAGGCCCGTTGGGCGTCTTTGACGGCACCTTGAAGGAGATGAAGTACGAGGACCTGAAGAAGGAAGGCACCGTCCGTCACGAAACCGTGGGCGGCTGGGCCGGAATCACCGATAAATATTGGCTGGCCGCCCTGGTGCCGCCCGCCAAAACCAAGGTCACCGGCCGCTTCGTGCATCAGCGGGTGGATAATTCCGAACGCTATCAGGTGGATTATCTGGCCCCCGCCCGCATCATCGACCCCGGCAAGTCCGAAGAGGTGGACTTTCACCTGTTCGCTGGCGCCAAGCAGGTCAGTCTGCTGGACGGTTATTCCGACAAGCTGGGGATCGACCGCTTCGACCTCGCCATTGATTTCGGCTGGTTTTACTTCCTGACCAAGCCATTCTTCTACCTGCTGCAAATGCTGCACGACGCCTTAGGCAATATGGGCTTGGCTATTTTGGCCCTGACCGTGGTGCTCAAGCTTGCCATGTTCCCCCTGGCCAACAAATCCTATGCCTCCATGGGCAAGATGAAGAAGTTGCAGCCGCAGGTTCAGGCGCTGCAAGCCCGCTTCGGCGACGATAAAGTCCGCCTTCAGCAAGAGATGATGGCGCTCTACAAGGCTGAAAAGGTCAATCCGGTATCGGGCTGTCTGCCCATCTTGGTTCAGATTCCGGTCTTCTTCGCCCTTTACAAGGTGTTGTTCGTCACCATCGAAATGCGCCACGCGCCGTTCTATGGCTGGATCGGCGATCTGTCGGCCCAAGACCCCACCAATATCTTCACCCTGTTCGGCATCATTCCGTGGAATGCCCCCAGCATGTTCCATCTGGGCGTCTGGCCGATCATCATGGGCGTAACCATGTATCTGCAGCAAAAGCTGAACCCGCAGCCGACCGATCCGGTTCAGGCCAAGATGATGCAGTTCCTGCCGCTGATCTTCACCTTCATGCTGGCGAATTTCGCCTCGGGTCTGGTGATCTATTGGGCCTGGAGCAACTCTTTGTCCATCTTGCAGCAGTGGGTCATTATGCGCAAAGCGGAGGCCAAGTCCTGAACGACTCTCCTTCCCCGGAAATCGCCTCCGACAGTGATGCGGAAAAGGCCAGCCTCTTAGAGGCTGGCCGTCTGCTGTTCGCGCGCGAATGCACCTTCATGCTGGGTGTGGCCGCCCTTAGCGGTCTGCCCGATGCCAATCTCCCGGAAGTCGCCTTTGCCGGCCGCTCTAATGTGGGCAAGTCGAGCCTGATTAACGCCTTGACCGGACGCAATACCTTAGCGCGGACCTCCAACACTCCGGGCCGCACCCAGGAACTGAATTACTTCGACCTGGGGCACCGGCTGGTTCTGGTGGATATGCCCGGCTACGGCTTCGCCAGTGCTCCCAAAGGGCTGGTGGAGAAGTGGACCCGGCTGGTCAACGGCTTCCTCAAGGGGCGCCCCGTGCTGCGCCGGGCCATCGTCTTGGTGGATTCCCGCCACGGGCTGAAGGATACCGACCGCACCATGATGACCATGCTGGACAAGGCCGCCGTAGTTTATCAGGTGGTCCTGACCAAGTCCGACAAAATTAAGGCGGCGGAATTGGACGAGGTCCACGCCCGCACTCTCGACGAGATCAAGGGGCACGTCGCCGCCTATCCCCATATCATCGCCACCTCGTCCGAAACCGGGTTCGGCATCGCCGAGCTTCGCGCCGAACTGACCACTCTCAGCCTTGGAGTATCTCCATGAGCACCCCCGAAAACTCCGATGCCGCCCAAGAGCGTAAGTCTTGGCTGGACCGCGCCAAGACCTTGTCCGAGGCGCTGCCCTTCATGCGCCAGTTCTCCGACGAGACCCTGGTCATCAAGTTCGGCGGTAATGCCATGGAATCCGACGATCTGGCCCGCCTGTTCGCCCGCGATGTGGTGCTGCTGAAACAGGTCGGCATCAATCCGGTGGTGGTTCATGGCGGCGGACCGCAGATCGACGCCATGCTGAAGCGGCTGGGTATCCAGACGCCGCGCGTCGATGGTCTGCGCTTCACCGACGAGGCCACCATCGAAGTGGTGGAAATGATTTTGTCGGGCAAGATCAACAAGCAGATTGTCTCGGCGATCAATGAGGCTGGCGGCTTCGCCGTGGGCCTGTCGGGCAAGGACGGCCACCTGATCCGCGCCCGCAAGCTGCGCCGCACGGTCAAGGACCCGGATTCCAATATCGAGAAAGTTCTGGATCTGGGCTTTGTCGGCGAACCGGCGGAGATCACGCCCCATATCCTCGACTTCTTCCGTGAATCCGACATCATCCCGGTCATCGCACCGGTTGGAATGGGACCGGCGGGCGAGACCTACAATATCAACGCCGACACCGCCGCCGGAGCCATTGCCGGAGCCACCGGCGCACGCCGTCTGTTGATGCTGACCGATGTGGCGGGCGTGCTGGATAAGTCCGGCAATCTGATCCCGGAAATGACCGCTGCCCAGGTGAAGGCCTATATCGCCGACGGCACCATTTCCGGCGGCATGATCCCAAAAGTGGAAACCTGCCTGGACGCCGTTGAAGCCGGTGTGGATGCCGCCGTCATTCTGGATGGCCGGGTTCCCCACGCCGTCTTGCTGGAACTGTTCACCCCTCATGGCGTCGGGACCCTGATTAAGGCTGGATAGCCTTCGTTCGGATTTTCACGACAACTGCGCTCCAACGCCGCGACACCACAGTGTCGCGGCGTTATTTTTTGCCCTTATTTAGAGGTTTGAACCAGAAACACAGCCAGCCATTCTTTAGTTATACAATAACCGTATCAGTCGAATTGCCGCCTTTTCCACGCATAATCACAGAGACCAACGAAGATGAAGGCAGAGTAATCACGTCCAAACGGTTGCCAAAAGTATCAAGCTCAAATCCGTGTTTGTGTTTTGATGGCGGACTTCATGGTTTTTCCCTTATTTCGCGTGTTCTTTCATGCTTGCCTTTACATAACTACTAGGCAAGTATTAGGCAATTCATGAATACAGAGGGAATCATGCCGCGTAAAAAGGCCAACAGAGGAAGGACTCCCGCAGGAGCACCCAATCCAATCGACGTCCATGTCGGCTCGCGGACGAGACTACGCCGCACCTTGCTCGGCCTCAGCCAAGAACGACTGGGCGAAATGATTGGGCTGACCTTCCAGCAGGTCCAGAAATACGAG
>JAYTWE010000632.1:0-5219 GCA_043744055.1 Magnetospirillum sp. | reverse complement strand
GTCCCCCGGATTGGCCGCTTCGACGGGGGAGGTTTTCACCGAGACCTCCTTGGTGGGGGCGGGCAGGGGCTTTGCCTCCACCTCCGGCAGCGGCACCGCGCTCTGATTGGGAATCGGCTTGGGGGCTGAGTCTGTTTTGGCGGGCGGTTCGGCCGTAGCCATCGGTCGGGCGGCGGGCAGAGCCCCTTCCAGACGCGGGATCAGGCCGCTCATTACATTGGTCGCCAGATTATGGGCGATGACGGCCAGTTTGGGCGGCTTGCGCTTTTTCTCGAAGCCGGTCGACGTGGCTTTGTAGGAGTTGCTGGCCCGTTCAGGACCGAACCCATCATCATCCTCATCGACCAGATCAAACCCGCGTGAGGTGGGGATAGCCTTGTTGGTACGCTGCCATTCCTTTAAGGCGCGGCTATTGACCATGGCAAGAATACGACCGGTCTTCACATCGAGAATCCGGGCGCGCAGCTCGTAACCGGTGGTGGAGTTCGCGGAATCGGCCACCAGAACCTCCACCAGGAGGTCGGCCATGTTTTGAAGCGCCATGACCTCCACAGTCCGTGGGTCAATGTCTTCGCCTCCCGCCCCCATGATGCGCATGATGGCGGTGCGGTCCACCACTTGAGCATCGGCCGTCAGGAAAGGGGCCAGGAAGCCATCTTGGAATTCCCATTCCCAGGTCTCGGGCTTACCAGGACGGGGTGAATCTGCACCGCTGCGGCGCTGGGTTTCCACCGTGTTCTGGCGGCTGCCCGACTGCTTCAAGGCAAGATCGCCCTCGGTGGAATTGGCGGTCTTGTCGGTGGAGATGGTGCGGCTGTCGCTGTACCACTGGGCCAAGGTATCGGCCAATTGCCGGTTCCAGTAAAAGGCCAGCCGGGGCCGCCCACCTTTTTCATAGGCGGAGGCGAATTGGGCGATCACGTCGTCTTGGGGCTTGAAGGCATCTTGGCGAATGGTGGTGTCGAAGGCTGGGGATGATGTTGCGGTATCGCGAACCGGTTGT
Source organism: Magnetospirillum sp. (assembly GCA_043744055.1). Taxonomy (GTDB): domain Bacteria; phylum Pseudomonadota; class Alphaproteobacteria; order Rhodospirillales; family Magnetospirillaceae; genus Phaeospirillum. The sequence goes on along the minus strand of JAYTWE010000632.1, from coordinate 4,216 downwards.
GCGGCCTTATCCGGGGCCTGATAGGGCGGCACCTTGGCCCCGACGGTCTGAGCCGAGGCGATTCCCGGCAACAGCAGAGCCAGCGCCAGAAAAATGGGGAGTCGGGTCATTTTGTTTCCCTCATCTCGATCATATAGGCGTCCACGGTTTTGTCGCCCATGGACAATTCGCGATAGCTGCTGATGGTGCGTGGCGACAGGTGGAAGCGTTGCCAGGCGCTGACCGGCTCCGAGGGAGCTTGAGCACTGTCGTAGAACTGAGTCCGGGCCTCGGCGTTCAGGGGAAAGTCGGTGCAGTTGACCACCTGGGCGATGATCTCCACCGTACCGGTGGCGGTACGGCGAGCGGAAATGGCCCGAATATAAAGCTTATTGAGAATGCCGGGATCGGCGATGTTCACCGAGTTGAGAGGCATCTCCTTCAGAGGTGAGGTCTCGCCTGGAACCATGGCCGGTCCCGGAATCAGATCACGCTGGCTTGACACTCGCGACATATCGCAATGGGGGGCGGGCTCCATGGTGGTGCAGCCGCCGAGTAGAAACAGACCAAAAGCGGGAGCAAGCAAGCGTCGCATGGGGGTCACTCCTTGGACTCCGATCCCGTTAAGGGAGGAGAGGTGGTTACAAGCCTTGCCGCCGATGCGGAAACCGTCGGTATGATAACCGGGCTGGCCATGATATCGGCGGGAACGCTGTTGGGGGCACGGGGGTTTTGGGGAATGGCGGAGCCATCCTTGACCCAGGCCAAGCCACACCGGCCTGCCCTCTGGATGGGGATGTGGCGGGTTCCAAGGCTGGAACCGCCGGGAGATTTGAACTCCACGGTCAAGCTGGTGACTTTTTCCGGCAGGGTCATGGTCAAGCCTTGAACCCGGTCGGGCAGGTTGTCCCAATAGCGGGTATCGGCCTCGGATTCGATGGCATGGGCGGTCACTTTGGATAAAATTCCGATCAGGGCGAGGGCGCCTGCCGCCATGGCGGCGCCTTGCTGGACATCTTGGGCGCGCTCGCGTTCTTTGCGGGTGCCTCGGCGAGGACCGCTTTCGGTGGCGACCTTGGCCGCGATCACCGCGCCGATCAAAGCCGCGTCACCCATGGTATCTGCGGCGGATTTGTAGTCGTCCTTGTCTTCCAAGACATTATCAAATTGGCGTCCGCCACGGGTTGATGCCTGGCGATAGATGTCTTCTAACAAAAAGGCGCTGTCTTCAGGATGGTCTTTGGGGTGGTCGGGATCGGTCCATTTGATTTGCGCTGTTTCGCTGGAGCCGCTGCGCTTGATCTTCAGGCGCGGCCCATCGGAAATCTTGACTGGTGCCGATCCGGTTTCCACCAGAATCAGGATATTATCCTTGTCGCGTGGCAGGGGGATATTCTTGTTGATATCGCGGAATTCCTTGTAATCCTCCGCCGCCAGCGAGGCATTGCCGCTGCAATGAGCCGCCCACCCCTGAAGGAAGGGCATCAGGGCGAAATCGGCCCGGTACTGCTCTTCCTCGGCGAAGCTGTCTTGCAGCATGCCGCCCTTGAAGCTGGCCCGAGCATTATCGAAATCACCCGCCTTCAGATAGAGAAGTCCGCGATAGTAATAGGCCATCACCCGTTCATAGGGCTCGCCTTTGAAGTCTTTGCTCTGCTCCTTGACCATCAGCTTGCGGGCGCGTTTGGCATCTTCGTTATCGGCGTAGACCGCCTCGATACCCTGCAACGCGTCGTCCAGAAGCTGTTCGGCTAAGGGGGCCTTCCCCATGGCGAAGGTGGCCAGACCCAGGCGCATATCATTCAAGACCCGGTTACGCTGGCCCTGAGCCTGGGCAATGTAGAAGTGACGGCGCAGTTCTGTCGGCTTGTCGTCCAGATAGGCTTGGACCATGGCGGCGGCAGGGCTGGTTTCCTGCTCGCGGGCGGTGACGCAGCCCGTGGTCAGGGCTGCCAGAACCAGGCAAGAGGTTAGTCGGGAGGCACCCGCGACGGCCATGGCCGCGATTCCTTACACGTTCAGCGATAGATGATGTCGTCTTGGGCGGCTTTGGCGAATTCGTAGATGCCGCTCCAGATGATTTCCGAGGTCTCCAGATCCACCATTTCAAAGATGATCTGGTTATAACGCTGAGCCATGCCAGTCTTTGGATCACGGGAATCCAGCGAGGTGATGCGGCCGCCCAGGCGATAGTCGCCGCCCTTCTGAGCATGTGCCGCCGGCAAGGTCGCCTTGTCCACCGTACCTTGGCGTTTCAATTCGCGTTCCTTGGCGACCATGTCGGCATAGTGGCGGCCGACGAACTGCATACGCCCCAAAGCGGCCCGGTTGAGGCCGACCCGTAACCGGTCGGTGATGGAGTTCTTGTTCAGCCGCGACGAGCTTTCATTGTGAAAGTATTCGGAATCAATAATCACGTTGGGGGGCGAGGCGGCATTGGCAAGGCGAGGCTGACTCAGCATGTCGCGCAGCATCTGATCGGTCATGGCGACGATATCTTGGCTTTCGATGCCGACGCCTTTGATGGGGCCGGATGAACCGGGATCGATATAGACGGTGGGCGCACCGGCGCTATTGTCCACTCTTTGACAGGCGGAAAGGGCGAGGCTGGCGGCAAGAACGGCAAATGCGGCAGGTAGGCGGCGCATGGATCGTCTCCAATGGAGAGGCGTGACTCTCAGTAGAATCATCTTGAATTCAGGCGATCTTATGGCAAAGGAAGGATGCTTGCACCCGTCGATATGAGATACAGTCTCTACCTTAGGTTTGTTGTCAGAAAGATTTTATCCGTGCCGCAAAAACAGCATGCTCTTCTGGTCGAAGACAGCGCCACCCAGGCGCTGATGACCCTGGCCGAACTGGAAAAGCTTTCTTGGGTCGAGGTGGATCACGCCGTCAGTCTGGCTGCAGCTTTGGAAGCCATTTCCAAAACCCATTACGATGTGGTTTTTCTCGACCTTACCCTCCCCGATTCGGTGGGAGACGAGACCGTAAGGCGATTCTGTGGCGCCGCCCCGGAACTGGCCGTGGTCGTCTTGACCAATCACGATGACGATGAACAGGCCATGCAATCCTTGGAGCAGGGTGCTCAGGATTACATGTTGAAGGCCCGTATCGATTCCCAATCCCTGTCGCGATCCTTGCGCTATTCCGTTCAGCGTAAGCGTGCTGAGATTTTGGTGCGCGAAGCCCGTGACGAGGCGCTGGAGGCCAATCACCAGTTGGAACGGCGCATGCGTCAGATCAATTGCCTTTATAGTGTCTCTCGATCGCTTGAATCCATTGAGCTTCCGTTGAAGGTGACCTTGGAAGAGGTGGTCTCCCTGATCCCCTCCGCTTGGTTGCGGCCGGAAACTATCGGAGTGCGGCTGTCATGTCATAATGGGCTGCTGCCGGGAGGCTATGTGGAAACGCCCGGCTTTAACGAGACACAATGGCGGTTGGAAGCGCAGGTCTTTGCCGGTGCGCGTCCGGCGGGGCGGATCGAGATCTGCTGGCCGGAAAGCCGCCCGGCTGAAGGTGATCAGGCATTCGCGGGCTCAGAGCGGGAATTGGTGCGTGAATTGGCCCGTCGGGTCGGCCAAAGCCTGGAACGGGCTTGCGTTCAAAAGGAACTGATCCAGCTGGCCACCGTGGACTTCCTGACCGAGGCTTATAATCGTCGTCACTTCATGCAAGTTACCGGGGCCGAGGTTCAGCGTGCCGGTCGCTATGGCCGTCCGCTTTCCCTGCTGATGCTCGATATCGACCACTTCAAGCGTATCAATGATGATCGTGGTCATGCCGCTGGCGATGAAGCATTGAAGGCTTTCGTCATTGTCTGTCGTGATGTGTTGCGAGACCAAGATATCGTTGGGCGCATGGGCGGAGAAGAATTCGCGATCGCTCTGCCGGAAACCGCCATGGACGCTGCCCTGGTGGTGGCTGAACGGGTGCGGGTCCATTTGGCGGAAATGGATATTCCCGTCAGTGGCGGTTCACCATTGCGGCTGACCACCAGTATCGGGGTGGCGGAGTGCAAGATAAAGGATAGCGAAGGCCTGGAGGCCTGTTTGGGGCGGGCTGATGCCGCGTTGTATCGCGCCAAGGCGCAGGGGCGTGATAAAGTCGAATCGGCAGAGTGATATACCAAGTTTACGTGAGAATTCGAAAATTCCCAGGGAAAGAATGCGGGCTCCGCCCAACCCCGCAAAGGGCCGAGGCCCTTTGATCCCATTGGATTAATAGGAATGGGGTC
>JAYTWE010000631.1:0-11720 GCA_043744055.1 Magnetospirillum sp. | reverse complement strand
TCGGACGATGGAGTTTTCCATGCCCCCTCCCCAACCCTCCCCCGGCAAGCCGAGGGAGGGGGAAGCGCTGAATATCAACGCGCCTTAGGCCGAGAGGCGACATAATACAAGTTAAAGCGTGATACACATTTAAGGCATCACGCTTTAACGGCACGATCATTGCAGCGCAATCAGCAGGATCTTGATGCGAAGCTCAATATGAACACTCTGGCACGCGACCCCAAAGGCTATTACGCGGTCCTCGGATTGACTCCGGGGGCGGATACGTCCGCCATTAAATCGGCCTATCGCACCCGAGTGAAATCCGTTCATCCCGATCGCAATGCATCAAGCCGCGCCCGCGAGGAATTCCAGCGTTTGATGGAGGCCTACGCCGTTTTGAAGGACGTGGTGCGACGTGCCGAATATGATACGACCGGGCAGGAAAGTGTCGATGACGACGATGAATTATCCGCTCCGGGCTCTATTCCCATCGCCTGCAGTTGCTGCGGCAGCCTGACGGCGCAACCGCGCTATGTGGCCTATCACACCGTCCGCTCATTTTTGATCTGGGCAAAAACGGGCCGGCTGGAGGGAATTTTTTGCCGGGTCTGCGCCGACCGCACGGCAGTTCGTGCCTCCATCATCACCTGGCTGTGGGGCTGGTGGTCACTGCCCGGCTTGCTGCTGGTCCCGCTGGCGCTGCTGCGCAACCTGTTCGGCGGCAGCAAGCCTCGCCGCGAGAACGCCCGAATTCTAATCCGTCAGGGCCGCGCCTTTCTGGCCCGCGGCGAGATGGAGTTGGCCCGCTCCCTCGCCATGCAAGCCTCGCGCTTCGCCAGAACCTCCGAAGACCGTGGCCGCGTTGAAGACCTTTTACACGCCACCCGCAACGCCAATGACACCCGCCGCCTGAAAGGCCGCTGGAGCCTGGGTGGAGGCGTCTTCCTGGCCCAGGCACTGCCGCTGCTGGCCTTGCCGCTGACGGCGGTTGTCTTCGCTCTGATCGCGACCAAACCCTGGGATCTCCCGGTCTCCACATCGGGAAACATCGCCATGCGGCCGGTCAATGTGGGAGAAATCCGCCATGTGGCCATCGAGGGGCTGAAAGTCCGCATGGCCCCCATCGCCGGGGCTCCGGTACTGACCTTGCTGGACCGCTTCACCACAGCCGAGGTCACCGGCGACACCGATACGCCGGAATGGGTTCGCATCCGAACTCCAGCAGGAGTCGACGGCTATGTGGAGACCCGTTCGCTGTATGCCGGATCGGGAACCCGCTTCAAAAGCCAGTGGTGCGCCGAAAATCGCGGTGCGCCCCCTGGAACCGGCGAAGTCCTGACCCGCCGGGTCAGCGGCGATCATCGGCTGCTGATCCACAATGAAGGTCGCCGCGACGGTGCGGTCAAGCTGAAGACCCTGGCCGGTCACACGGTGGCAAGCTTCTATGTTCCCGCCACCTATCACATCGGCGTCGGCGGCATTCCCGAAGGAACCTACCGCATCGAATTTGCCACCGGCACCGCGTATTCCCGAGGCTGCGGCGTATTTCTGGACGACATGCAAGCCATGGTCCTGCCCGTCACATTGACGTTCAAATACATTACGCCCGGTGCGGCGCGATCATTAACCAGTATCGCTGAAATCTCGCTGTCACCCGCGCCAGATGATCCGCTCCAGCCGCTGACCCTGTCATCGGAACGCTTCGCCATTGATGATTAGAGCGTGAAACGATCTAGGCCGAGCGCTGCTTCTCCAGCGCCGTCCTGACCTGCCCCAGCTCCTTACCCATCTTGCGGATATCGTGCAGTAAAGTTTCCAGCACCAGAATCACCAGATCGGGAGTCTTACCGATCTGTGCTTTCAGCGCCGCCATGGGAATCACCAGACAGGTCGTCTCCTCTTCCGCCCTGGCCGAGGCCATGCGGGGTTCGTCGTCAATCAGCGCCATCTCGCCAAACACCCCATTGGCCTTGATCCGTCCCAGCACGACCTGATTTTCGTCGATGGTCTTAAAGATGGAGACACGCCCGCTTTCCACCACATAAGCCACATCACCCCGATCACCCTCACTAAAGATGATCTGACCAGCCATGAACTTCTTGTGGCTGGTCCGCTCGGTAACGGTCGGCCTGGGAACCGACACTAAGACGGGAGCGGCCCCCGACTGCGCTGTCATTCCAGGCGGCGTTACTATGGGTGGAGGTTTGAGAAGCGGCGGCCTGATGCGCCGCTCTGGAACTCCGGGCGGAGGACGCGACAGGCTTCGGCGATCAGGACCGATAAAGGTGGGCGCCTGCACGAACGCCTTGGGATTCGTCATGGCGTTGCGGATGCGGCGATAAAGGGATTCGGTGGAGAGGGGCTTAACCAGGAATTCATTGACCCCGGCATTGCGAGCCAAGAACACGACCTCCTTGGCCGCATCGCCCGACACCATCAAAATGGAAACATCGATACAGCTGACAAGATCGCCACTGCGGACATAACGCGTGAAGTCGATCCCATTCATGGGCGACATATCATAATCAATAATGACCAACTGCACTTGACTGCCGCGCAAGATTTCCAGACCCGACGGGCCATCAGCCGCTTCCAGCACTCTTTTGATGCCAAAGGACTGTAGGCCCGTCTTGATAAACGATCGGGCATAGCGCGAATCGTCGATGATGAGCGCCGTGATCGTGCTCAGGTCGACGTCGATCTGCATAGCTTGCGTCCTTTCCGACCCGTCGCGATCACCTTGTCCATGATGAAGGTAGCCATACCACCCCCCCTTGCCAAGAGGGGAAGCGTATTTAACGACGGTCCCATTGCTTGACGGCGGTCAATGAGGGGGGCTATGACCCATGAGCACAGTACGCCGTCATCTGGGCGTCATCGGGAAAGGCTGAATCCATGAGACAAGGGCAAGCAACACCGCCGTTTTCGCCGATTCTGCTGTTGGGCATGGTCCTCCGGCCGGTTCGGCCTCAACTGCTGCAACCGGCATTCGACGCCATGCTGCGCATGATTCGCCGCCGTCACCCCGATATTTTAGAGCGTATGGCCGATTACGCCCAGAAGCCGGTCTGCATCGACCCCGTCGATCTACCCTTCGTCATCTTGCTGGACCCCAATCCCGAGCATCCCAGCCTGACCGTTCGCCGCGAGATCGACCCCGATGACGTTGCCGCCACCATCCACGGCCCGCTGGCAACTTTGATCGCCCTGGCTGAGGGAAAAGTGGACGGCGACGCACTGTTCTTCTCGCGCCGTCTGGTGATTGAGGGCGATACCGAAGTGGTGGTCGCCCTGCGCAACGCCATCGACGGGGCTGGTATCGACCTGATCGAAGACATCTCCGCCCAACTGGGGCCATTCGGCAGTGCGTTTCGCGGTCTGGCCGGGGCTGCCGTAGGAATGGCAGACCGCATGACGGCGAATTTCGAGATGCTTCGCACCTCGCTCATTGCCCCCGCCATCAAGACCACGGATGCCCAATCCGCCCGGATCACCGCGCTGGAAACCGAGTTGAAGCAGTTGCGCAAGGCCAATCGGCGCGGAGGCGTGGCATAATGACCGGCCTTAGCACCTCTCCGCTTCAACGTCCCGAACTGGTCTGTCCCGCCGGAACCCCAGCCGCCCTGAAAAGCGCGGTGGATGCCGGGGCCGATTGCGTCTATGTGGGTTTCCGCGACGAGACCAATGCCCGCAACTTCCCCGGCCTCAACTTCAATCGCAAGGAATTGGGGGAAGGCATCGCCTATGCCCATTCCAAGGGCGCCAAGGTTCTGGTGGCCATCAACACCTTTCCCCGCGCCGGGCAGCCCGAGATCTGGCACAAAGCGGTGGATGATTCCGCCAAGCTGAAAGCGGATGCGGTTATTCTGGCCGATATCGGATTGATCGAATATGCGGCGCGCACCCATCCTGACCTGCGCTTGCACCTCTCGGTCCAGGCCGCCGCCTCCAATCCCGACGCCATCGCCTTTTATGCGGAACGGTTCGGGGTCCGGCGCGTCGTACTGCCGCGCGTTCTGACCGTTCAGGAAATCGCCGCCATCAACGCCCGCATCGCTCCCATCGAGACCGAAGTCTTCGTATTCGGCGGGCTGTGCGTCATGGCCGAGGGTCGCTGTGCCCTGTCATCCTACGTTACCGGCCAGTCGCCCAACATGAACGGGGTGTGCTCTCCGGCGGGCGAGGTCCGCTATACCGAGACCCATGACGGCATCACTTCGGAACTGTCGGGGTTCACCATCAACAAATTCGCCACGACCGAGCCCGCGGGCTATCCCACCTTGTGCAAGGGGCGTTTCATCGCCCGAGACAAGGTCAGCTATCTGTTCGAGGAACCCACCTCGCTCAACACGCTCAACATCTTGCCCGACCTCATCAAGGCTGGCGTCACCGCCTTCAAGATCGAAGGCCGTCAACGCGGTCGCGCCTATGTGGCCGCCGTGGTCCAGGCCTTCCGCGCCGGAGTGGACGCCGCCATGGCCGGACAGCCGATCCCCGATATCGACCTGGACCGTATCACCGAGGGCGGCAAGCAGACCACCGGCGCCTATGAGAAGGCTTGGCGATGACCTTGGCGCTTGAGGGGCACAACATATGGAGCGCAGCGACTAGGCCCAAGGGGCCGCGCCGCTCATGCGGCGTAAGCCAAGGGCGCGGATGCGACCGCCCGGCGCTTGAGGGACAACAATAATGACCATTTCTTCTAACATTACCCTTGGTCCGGTCCTGTTCAACTGGAAGCCCGAGGCTTTGCGGGACTTTTATTTTCGCATGGCCGATTCAGCCCATCTGAACACCATTCATGTGGGTGAGGTGGTGTGTTCCAAGCGCACGCCCTTCTTCGAGCCCTTTATCCCGGACGTGGTCGAACGCCTGACCGACAGCGGCAAGCAGGTGGTTCTCTCCTCGCTGGCGCTCATCATGAATGATCGCGAACTGGCCCAAGCCCGCGAGCTGGCCGCCGAGGGCGATCTGCTGGTGGAGGCCAACGATATTTCCGTGGCGGCCATGATGAAGGGCCGCCCCTTCGTGGCTGGCCCCCTCCTTAATATTTACAACGAAGGCACCCTGGCCACTTTGGAGGCCATGGGAGCCATTCGCACCTGTCTGCCCGCGGAAATGTCCGCCGAATCCTTGACTCGCCTTGCCGTCACCGCCAAATCGGAAATCGAGGTTCAAGTGTTCGGTCGCCTCCCCCTGGCCATCTCAGCACGCTGCTACGCGGCGCGGGCGCGCAACCTGACCAAGGACGGCTGCCAATATGTCTGCGCCGATGATCTTGACGGGATGGCGGTGGAAACCCTGGACGAGGTTCCCTTCCTGGCCGTCAACGGCACGCAGACCATGTCTTACCACCATATGAACCTGCTGGCCGAAATCCGCGATCTGGCGGATCGAGGGATCAAAAGCTTCCGCCTGTGGCCCCACAGCGTCGACATGGATACTGTGGCCGGGCTGTTCCGCTCTGTCTTGGACGGTAGAATGGCGCCAAGCGAAGCAGAAGACCGGCTGGCAGGGCTTTGCCCCGGAGCGGAATTTGCGAACGGCTATATTCACGGCCGCCCAGGCCACCTATATGTCGAAACAGACCTATAACTTAGGCGACGTCTTGCCCCCCGCCCTTTGGCTCGGCATACTGATCTTGGGGATTGGCGAGCTTGGGGTTCGCCATCGGGGCTTGGTGGACGGATCATATGGCTGCAGAAGCTGACGGAAAACATAAAGGTAAAGGCAAAAGCAAAGAAGCGGAGAAAGAACCGCCGAAAGAGCTTGGCACTGACATTGTCTTCGAACACAAATTTTTCTCCTCCTTCGAGGATTTGTATTTCAGAATGACAGAGTCCAATGAACCAGTTGCTGTTCTAAAGCTGGCAACCAATGAGGCTGTGCTTTCTTTGGAGGGCATCAAGCGTGAGTTCAACCTTAAGGAAGACAGTTACGACTTCCGAATGTTGGATAAGGTCGCCGAAGGGCTGCAATTCGTCCGGGGCTTGCGGCCCGGCGACCCTCTGCCCAAAGAAGTCACCACCCGCGAGGCATCATGGGAACCCCAGGATCGCCACCGCCGTATCGCCTATCAACGCCTGACCATGCAGTTGGTGACGTGGCTGACCGGCAATGAACACATTATCAGCAGCGTCGCTGAACTGGCCCAGGTGGCCGACGACCCTCAGGTGAAAAAGAACATTCAGCTGGCCTTCACCGAAGCGGCCGAGGAACTTGGCCTGGGACGGGAAAACCGCGACGAGGTTGTGCGTTACATCGAAACCCTCGCCAAGGAACTGGCCTATATCGAGGCCCTGCGCGATACCTTTGGCGAAGTGCTGAAGATTGACGACAAACTTCAGGGGCTGCGCCGCATTTATGGAGCCGACCGCTCCATGATCGACACCGCCGACCAGGTGGCGCGACTGTCACAGCGGGCACTGAAAGTGTTGCAGGATTATATCGATCAGGTCGATGCCCAGACTGGCGAAATCCTATCCATGTTGAAAAACATCGAAAACCAGATCGGCTATATCCGCCAAGTCCGCGACGCATTGCATTCGCGTCTGCTCCCCTGGGAAGATTTCATCCAAGTCTGGAAGACCGTATTCGTGGTTCGCTCGGACGAAAACACCAATCGAATCCGCGATATCTACCAGTTCTTGGCTCCGCGCTACATGCAATTCAACGACTGGGTTCTGATGACCCGCCTGGGGGCGCAGAAATCAAAGCCGTTAGGCGGACAATTACGCTGGTAGGATGCTTGACAGGTCACGGCAGTTTGAACATTATCGCGCTTCCCTTTTTGGGGCCGTAGCTCAGTTGGGAGAGCGCCTCGTTCGCAATGAGGAGGTCAGCGGTTCGATCCCGCTCGGCTCCACCAAGTTTATCAAGGCCTTAGCCGTCTGCACGGCTAAGGCCTTTTTCTTTGCGGAATCATAGCGGAATCACGCGGCGGTAAATCGGAGCAATCTCAGCCCCACCAAAATGGGTTATTTTCAAGAAGCAACCGACACGGCAGCACTCAAATCGACAAACCAGAGGGTTTAGCTTGAGCACAGGCGCGATCTGCATGGTAAGGCCACTCTGCTGCCATCGCGGGTTACAAAGTATCTTTGATGATCACTGCCGGAACGGCGGGAACCCATGCGGCAACCATTATTGAGGCGTTGCTGGCCTTCGCGGGTTCGCCCCTAAGCCTACCGAAGGCGAGTAACGCTCACGTCGCATTTTCAACAGTAGCCGGGACATCAGACATGCTTCCTGACGTCATCCTAACTATCACCATTCGTCGCGCCATGTTCGAGGCTCGCAAGGATGGCGGAAGCAGAAACGCGAATTTCAAGGCTCCTTCCCGCTCTCCGAAAAAACCCGCTTCCCACAGCTCACAGGCGGGATTGGATTCCCCGACACACAACAACCTGCGGAAGTGTCATCAACGGACACCTACCGATGGATGGGGATCGCGATGGGGGGCGCTTCGCTCATTATCATGATGGACTAAGAACAGCGGCGCGGCTCTGGCCAATCAATTTCCACCCAGAATTCATAAGGTGTCCGATGGACTCCCTCGCATTGGAAATGCTCAACAATATCGAAAACACAGCCATTGATTCTCTTACAAAAATTCTGGGGTCCCCGGAAAATGTTGGGATAATTATAGATATATATTCGATGGAAGATACGCTACAGGAAGTCTTTGGAATAGAAATAATAAGCAGAAATAAAAAAGAGCGTAAGCGTATAGAGCGCTTGAAGCAAGCAGCGTTTTTTTCAAATATTGCAAAAATATCTCTAGAACAAAACGATATAGATCACTGCGTATTGTATGCAATACAGTCCATGCTTAATTTATACGCGAGTGATGCCGAAATAGGCGCGATGACTCGAGCATATGGGAAAAAATCACTATTTAGTAAGGAGGACAAGTCCACTCGCTTAGACCGTTGGGTGATGCGCTGTAAAGAACTTCGTCAAAACTTACCTGTCAGCAACTGGGCAGAGACCTTGGCGGAGGAAGAGAAAAAGTATGCGGAGGAAGCCGGTAGCCGTGCCGTTGGGGCGGAGACCATCCGAAAGGAATTGCGAAAGGTTTTTGGGAAAATAGCTGGGAAAACTGGCTAATTTTCCCAAATCGGATCGGATATGTATCTCCGCGAAAGCCCGGGAATGCCCGGTGCGATGTGGAGGTTAAGAAATGTCTGATATATTTGCTCTTCCCCCTGAATCTGCCGCCTGGCCGCCAAAATCCAGCCTTCTGAACCGCCATGAGGCGTCTGACTTCCTGTCTAATCTCGGGTTGCGGGTCGCGCCAGCCACACTGGCGAAGTACGCCTCGATCGGTGGTGGACCTGTCATGCGCCGGTTTGGCCGTCGGGTAGTATACGAAGTCCAGGCGTTGCTCGACTGGGCCAATTCCCGACTTTCCCCGCCTCGCCGCTCCACCTCGGATCCAGGGGAGGACAAGTGATGAATCGCACGGTGACTCTCTTAGATCTCATCAACCTAAGCGCGCTCATAAGAATAAATGAGGCGCTTGATCTTGATTTGATTAACGTTATGGAAAAAATAATTTGGGAATCTGGCATAAGACACGAGATATTTCAATGCCTTGGGATATATATTTACCAGGAATGGCAGGAATATACGTTTTCTGATTTTAAAGATGATTCGCCGGGGAGGTGGTATGACCCCGATACCGGCCAATTAGGCTCAAACGTTACTTCGCTTTTGCAATATCTCGGGAGCCCCAGATTTCAGGAAAAATGCCTGAAATCGGGCGATGACAATCTACGCAAGGAAGCGGCCCGAAAATGTCTGACCTGTGACGATCCTGCACAGATTGTTTCCGATCTCGCGACGCGGTTGGGTATCGATCTGCAAAATCCGTTTCTGAAATATTGGCCCATGCCCCGTGGATTCAGCCAAGTTGCCGGGGCCACCAAATCCAGCCCATCCTTTCCACCGGAATGGAATGCCTCGACTGGGCCGTGGCCATGGCACCGGGTCAACCGCGTCCCGGTCATTGATATACCGAATCGCACTTTTCATATTGAGGACAGGCTCGGACGCCCGCACCTCATCATCGGAGAATGGCAAACGGAGTGGGGCAAGCCCTTACTCATGCCGTTCGCCATTGTCCAGGTTGATGCAGATCCTTTGCGGCAGTGCTGGCTGCCTATTCGACCAACCCTGTCAATACCCCTGCATCAACTCAACATCGCCCTTGCCTGTCCAACTACTCGTGTCCTGCTTCTCGATGACCTTGGGCAAGTTGACAGCCTGAACACGTTCTTTCGCTCCCCCCAGACCGAAACCAGAATTACCGCTGTGGGATGGCCCGGAGGTCTTCCGGATATCACGCCTGACGACATGGATTGGGCCGGACTGGAGGGCCGCGACGTGGTTTGTTCCGTTGACCTCTGCAACCAGAAATCGGTCGAGAGGGCCATCTCCATAAACAAGAAGCTCGTCGAGTTGGGAATAGGATCTCTTGCCTTTGCGCCCCTCGCCACGGCCTTCAATGGTCCGGAGGAACGGTTGGGCGAGAACATCTTCCAACTGCTCGCCAATGAGCTCTGTGAACCTGAACGGCTGATGGAAATTGGGAGACAACATTTCAATTTCACTCCGCACTCGAAATCGACCCGAACCACCCTGACCTGGAAGATTGGGGATCGGCGGCAGCCGGATGACATGGCTTACCTCGTGACCAATCTGATCCCGAAAGCATGCGTAATACTGATCTATTCCCTGCCTGGGGTTGGAAAGTCATTCGACATGTTGTTGGCTTCCTATGTCCTAGGGGCAGGTAGAAGCCTTTTAGGGGAGAGGTGGAAAGCTCCGCAGGTAGGCCGAACTCTATATATTGCGGCTGAGAAACCCAAGATGTGCGCCACAAGGCTGGAGCGGATTCATGGGTCACTGGGGTGGGCGAATGCCGTAGACAACATCTCTATATTTCCACATCCAGATCAACCATCCAGAAAAATTGACCTTGAGTCTGACGCTACATGGATCGAATTAGAGGGCCATATTGCTGAAGCCGATCACATTGTCATAGATCATTTGACCGCAGTCTCATCGGGGCGAGATGATGTTTCCAGTTGGAAACGCATTTGGCGACACCTTGAACAGTTGCGGGATAGAGGAAAGACAGTCGTTGTACTGCATCATTCCTCTAAAAATGGAGACCAGCGCGGAACAGGACAACGTCTTGCCGATGTCGATTGGGCTATCCGTATGTCACGCCTTGAAGACACTGAGAATGGGGTGCAATTTGACTTTGAAAAGCATCGCGATGATCAGTCTTTGGGTAAGGAATTGTCCCCATACCGGCTCTATTGGGGAAAGGAGCAGGGTACTGGACTGATCAGATGGTGGGCGGAGGATGATAAAACAACGGAAAAGGCATGGCGTCCAATTCCGGACGATGTCGTCAATGAGGGGCGAAACCTGAACCTTCCGATCATCGACGAGCGCTTCCCTGACCGTCGTCAGGCCAAAATTATCCGCACCCTACTGGATGACCACCTCCGCGATGGACACGGTCTGGGAATCAGCCAGTTGGAAGCCACCTTGAAGATATCTTCATCGACGATACTGACCGCACTCAAGCCATTGCTGGAAGCAGACTTCGTCCAAATCAGGGGGAAGGGAAAGGCTACGCGCTATCTCCTGTCTCCCGCGTTGGCAGGGGAGATTACGGAAGGATCCTGACCGGAACGGGGGATGAAAGCCAACGGGTTTTCACCCCCCCCTTCTTGCTTTCGCCGGAATTATGTCTCGCTTCCCCGGCCTGGATCCGTGTCAAAATGTCCTGAGCTATAGAATCCCGATGGGAGGTAGTCACGCCACTGAGGGTTGACGGAAAACCGCGCTCAGGACTCTCCCTTTGCATCTTTCTCGGGTGAATCATCATAAACCGCATCCATGAGAATGAATCTCAAGATAGGCCGCAAATCACCCGCTATGTTCTGCAAACGCTCAAAGCTCCAGTTACCCATATCGTTATGAGAGTTCCAATGCAGGTCTTTGAGCCAATGCGATGCGATAGTCTCCGCTCGTTCAGAAAGCTTTTTATTTTCCGGAAACACATCATCACGGGAACTTGCCATCCCGATTAATTTCTTTATTGGAAAATGCTGCCCCTTGTCATCACGGCAACGGAGCTTGATCTGGTCGTAGTGGTGAACGAGCGCCCATTCCAGCAACGCACGCATGAGCATGAACAAAGACAGCCTGAACGAGGCGAGGTTGTTCTTAGTTGTGCTGAGTTGCGTCAATTCGTAGGTTAGCTGCCTCAACCGCTCATCGTCACGATAGCATCGAATATCTTCGAGAAGCAGAAGCGACTTTGGCTTTTGAATGGGTGGCCGTGGAGAAGGCGTAGCCGCATCTGGCTTGGGCTCGTTGGTGGTATCTACGGTGGGCGGCAGCGACGGTGTTTGATCCAATGGCGTCGGATGAGCCGACATCGTCGAGGGCGGCGTTCCCGGTTCCATATGGCTGCCGTTCACGCGGTCTCCATGACCATCCAGCGGGCTGTCCTTGGGTGAAGCTGTGCTAATCGGAAGCTTCGCTTGCCCATCGATTGGAGCGACACCGGGAGTCTGTTTCAAAATGCGTCGATTACCACCTTCGGCATCCCTGTTGGGCGGTGCGTACAGCGATGGGCCACCGGCTGGTCTGTTCAGATCGAAGAGATCTGGATCCTTTCCTGGGCTTGGGCCGACATCATTCACGCGCTCGCC
>JAYTWE010000630.1:0-1907 GCA_043744055.1 Magnetospirillum sp. | reverse complement strand
CAAGAGCAGCTTCCTGGCCACCATGAGCCACGAGATCCGCACGCCTATGAATGGGGTGCTGGGCATGCTTCACCTTCTGGCGGACAGCCCCCTGACGGCGGAGCAGCGCGATCAGTTGGAGACTGCGCAATCCTCGGCTCGGTCACTGCTGGCCATCCTCAATGACGTGCTGGACTTCTCCAAGTTGGAAGCGGGCCAGATGAAGATCGAGGCCGCCGATTTCAACCTGACCCGGTTGGTGGAGGATGTGGCGAGGTTGCTGCGCCCCTCTGCGCGGGAAAAGGGATTGACCCTGGAAGCGCGCATCGGCGCCACGGTCCCGCGCGAGGTGGTGGGTGATCCCACTCGTTTGCGTCAGGTTTTGTCCAATTTGGTGGGTAACGCCCTTAAATTCACCGAGACCGGCGGCGTTACTCTGCGGGTAGCCCTGGAAGAAGACGGCGCTTCCCTCGCCAAGCTGAGATTCGAGGTGATTGATACCGGTATCGGCATTGGATTGGACGCATCATCATCGTTGTTCGCCGAGTTTGTTCAGGCGGATTCCTCCATCAGCCGCAAATACGGCGGCACCGGTCTGGGCCTCTCCATCTGCAAACGTCTGGTGGAGGCCATGGGGGGCGCCATCGGTTTTGAAAGTCAGCTGGGCGGGGGCAGCACGTTCTGGTTTACCACGCGGGTCGGTTTGGCCTCGGTGGTCTCGAAGCCTCATTCCCTGGATGAGGTGCTGAAGCTGGAGCCTCTGTCGGTGCTGCTGGCCGAGGACAATCCGGTCAATCAGAAGCTGACCACCACCTTGCTCAGTCGGTGGGGCCATCGGGTCACGCTGGCCCATAATGGAGCCGAGGCGGTGGATTTCTTGTTGGGGGAAAGCTTTGACGTGGTGCTGATGGATGTTCACATGCCCGGCATGGATGGATTGGAAGCCAGCCGCCGTATCCGGGCCATGGGCGGACCCATGGCCTCGGTTCCCATCATCGCCATGACCGCCGATGTTCTGGACGGTGACGCTGCTAAATGCCGCGAGGCCGGTATGGATGCTTATGTATCCAAACCGGTGGACCCGCCTCGGCTGTTGGACGCCTTGGCGCAGATAAAAACGTTCAGGCGCTGAAGCGCTTCACATAGCGTCCGGCGATGTTGGCGGCGTTGACGATCACCAGCACGTCGGTTGTGTTGAACTGGTGGTCGATGACCGCGCCGTCGCCGATGGTTCCGCCCAGCCGCAGATATCCCTTCAGGAGAGGCGGCAGCGAGGCCAGAACCTTGCGGGCATCCCATTGGGCGTTAATGGAGGCGAAATCCACGCGATCTTGCTGGGGAAGGGCGCTGGCGCGCAGCTCCTGCGGGGCCAGATGATTGTCGCGCAGATAGGCCAGCTGGGGAGCCAGAATTTCGGGATCGGTTCCAGGCAGGCTGCCGCAGCCGAACAGAACCTGGACTTGATGCTCGACCATATAGGCCGCCAGTCCCTGCCACAGCATTTGCAAGGTGCCGCGATGGCGCCAGCGGGCATCCACGCAAGAGCGGCCCAGTTCAAGAATCTCACCGGGTGTATTCACGAAGGGCGAGATGTCGAACTCTCCGGCGGAATAGAACCGCCCCACATGATGGGCGGCGGCACGGCGGATCAGGCGGTAGGTGCCGACCACTTCGCCCTCGGCCAGGACCAGAAGGTGATCGCAGACCTGATCGTAGTCGTCGTAATCCAGCTCAAGAGCTTGCATGCCCGGCGTGGGCTTGGCCCCCATTTCCTCGTAGAATACCCGGTAGCGGATACGCTGGGCGGCGGCTACTTCGTCCCGATTTTGGGCCAGGCGAACTTCAATGCCATCGGCGGAAATCGGAGTCAGAGCTTGCACGGCCATTGACTGGTAGGTCATGACACACCTCGGGGGCTGATCTGCGGG
>JAYTWE010000629.1:0-6061 GCA_043744055.1 Magnetospirillum sp. | reverse complement strand
AGGGTCTCCGCCAGTTTTGGCACCGCCCCCTTAATCAATCCGCCGTCACTGCAGTTAAAGGCCCGCAGATGAAATTTCTGCACCTTCTCTTCCAGCATGTCCCGTGTCCAAGACAAGATCAGGGTGGATTCAATGGTGCCGCCAAAATTGCCGGGGAAGCGATAATCGCCCTCGATGGCCTCTGTCTTGAAGGTCTTGGACGTGTAGTAAGCGGTATTGCGTGAATGGTGAGATTCCCCGTTGCGCCAACCACAATCCATCCCGAACAGATAGACTTCCCGGAACCCAATCCGGGCTGCTACCGCAACAATTGTATTGGCCACATTAGGACCGATGGCCGTCATAAGAGGAATCTCATCGGCAAAGCAGCGCGATGAACTGACGCTGTCGCGGAAGAAGTAATAGGTCTCATCGAACAGCGGAGTAACGCGCGGATTGACCGTAACCGAAGCTATCAGCTTAATTCCATTGAAGCGCCGATCAGGGAATCTTTCCGTATTAAGGTCGAGCATGTGCTCGAAGAAATCCCAGACCTGGACCACATTCTCCAGTTCCACGTGATAATCGGGAACGATGTCGTGAGCCAGCAATGCCTGAAGCGATGAGCCGCCTGAGAATATAACCGCATGGCCTCGCCACTTCTTTATATATTCAATGTCATTATCGAGAGATGGGCCAGATGTAACAAGAAAGGCAGGGCAATCAACCGGGACCTGAAACGATCCTGGCAGCATATAGTTGTCGAATTTCTCAAGATTAGTTATGGAGTTCCATAACATCTTCCTCTCATCTTCGTAATACCCCCTCTGAATCATCTTCAGCGGAACATTGTTGACGAGGTCCTCATAGGTCTTATCCAAAGCCCAAGATGGATAGTGCCGATAATAATAAGATCCATCGATCCCAAGCTCACCCTGTTCTTCCACCAGAATGCCGATTTCACGATCCAGCTGAACCGGCAATTCCCATAGCACGACCGAGATCTTGGTTTCAGTCTCGTCGCATTTATCAAAAATGGCAGACCAATCGATCGTCGATAGGGAATGCAGCAAGAACTCGTCAATGGTCTCGACGATCACGATCTGGTCAACATCAACATTATCCACCAGTGGCGGAATGTGATGGCCAAGCCCAACGCCAAATACGAACAGAAAGCCTGCCCGGCAGACCGGCGCCCCGGTAAAGACCGTGGCCTGGTTCTCCCGGATACTTGTCACGACACGAGAGAACAGGCGTTGTGAAATAGGGCTATCGCCCGACAGGGCATTGGTAACCTGATACCCAACGCGACACGGAGATTCAATGAACTCCGCCGCCTGCTTCAGCGCCAGGTCCTGACCGTTGCACTTATATAGGCGCCCCGCCCCGAGGTTGATATCAACAGGTACACCGTCTTCTTCAACAATCTCGGTCAGTGGTTGAGTAATGCCAACGAGACGGGCATGGATACGGGGAAAACGCTGGAGAAAAGCATCCAGGTTCTGTTGTAAAAGCCCACTCCCCCGTATGCCAGTCCCACTCATCACGCTTGTATCTTCTCAAGTTCAGCCGCAATCGCGGCTTCGATCATCTGTGCGAACCCCTTGGCGGAGAAGGATGGGACGCTGGAAAGGCTGGCTGGCAAGCTGCGGCGCAATTGGCTCAACCCCGCCACATTGCCAGCCAATGCCGTCGCCCGCGCGACATAACCATTAACATCAGCGGACACCAAAGCATCACCCAGTCCGGCTGCGGTCAGGAAAGCCCCCATATCGGCGCCACCATCACAGTGAGTGGTGGTAACCACCGGCGCACCGTTGCGCAGGAGTTCCCCATAAGCCAAGACATTCGCCGACGGGAATGGCATCAACGCCACGTCGATACAGGCGGCGAAATCAGTGCGGCTGACATCCTTGATGACATCAATGCGATGGGCTACGCCCGCATTGCCGAAGACACCCAAGAGGCGCTCCACCGCATCCGGCTCACTCAGCATTCCAGCATCACGGAACAGCAACACCGAGCCGGGAACAGCCTGAAGAATGCGCCCCCAAACCATGGCCAGGCGCGGATTTAATTCCGCCATGGACAGTTCCGCGCCAAAGGTGATGTTTCCACCAGCTTCCGCCGGAGCCGAAGTCGCCACAGGCGGGGAACCCGCAGGATCAGACAGGCAATAGCGGCCCGTCTGAAGTTCCATCTGCCCAACATCCGCCACATGGGGAACGCAAGCCAGATAGTTGCCCGGAACACGCCCACTAACCGGGGCATGCAGCCAGCTGACTTGCAGCGGCGCGGCATTACGCTGGAACAAACCACTGCGTGCCGGAACCCGCAATCCATCGGCGTCAATCACCACATGGACACCTTCACCGCGAAGCAGTGCGCCCATTGTGGTGACATCCAAGCTTGAAACATCACGCCATAACTGGAAGGCACCCCGAGTCCAGGAATTATGAGGACTATCACTGTCCCCCGCCCCGAAACCAAGGACGGTAAAACGAGACCGATCATGGCTTCTGGCGATAGCGCCAACCATGGAGCGCAGTTCCTCGCTGTCGAGGGATGAGCACAGATAGCAAATGCGGAGGGGGGACGCGCCCGTATATTTGGGCGGAGGCCGCACCGTCTTGGGGCCAGAGGCCGCCAATTGGGTAATCCAGGACTGCGGAATCCCTGTCGAAGCCGCCTCGGCAATTTCGAAATATTGAAGGTCAGAAACAGCAGCTCCCAGAATGGGAAGCGCATTCGGCGCACGCGCAACAGCTTCATGATGACAGGCAAGGCCTTCTTTAAACTGGCCGGTCAAAATCAGGCAATGTGCGATACGGCTCAGTAAAGTTGCCGACGGCCCCGCCATGGTCGCCACACTTCGCAGCATACCAATGGCATTCCCAATGTTACCCTGGCGAATCTGAATTTGGGCGTAACAGTCCAAGGCCTCGACATCATTGGGCAAGATGCACAGATGCTGCTCGATCAAAAACTGGGCGCGATCCAAAGACCCGGCAGCCAGCAACGCCTTACATGACGCCAAGAGTGGCTTTGATCCGATATTGGCGAAGGCATCGGAAAAGAGGGGGAAGTCCGCGCCGAAATAAACAGTGATACCGACCGGGGCCACTTCCGTCGTGGATAATTTCGCATGATACAGAGCGTCGGATAGGCAACCGACGCGGCAATAAAGAACGGCCAAGACTTCAGGAACATCCCCAGGATAGCCCCCTTTCTCGACCACAGAGCTCAGCAACTTAATGGCATAACCCAAGGCACCGGCACGGTAATAAATTGCGGCCAAAGCACACGTTGCCTCGACAGCAAGTTCGGGATTTTGCATCTCGGCTTCAGCGAATTCCAGACCATTCTGGTCGTCATTTGCCAGTAAATAAGTACAAATCTTCTGGCGAAAGTCCAAAACAGCCGCGGTCACATTCTGATTAGCGGTAGCGGACATATGTACCCCCCTATGCTGACGGCTCAGTCGTCAGAAACGATCAGATGACTTCATTGGTGGAAATATTCGCCTGCTGCACAGACTCGGCGGCACCAGCGTTCGGAATAACAGTGAACAGGCCGACAGCCAGCTGGCGGTTGATGTTAATCAGCGCATTGGCCAGGGCTCGGTTGTGGGTCGAGATAATCTCAACCGACCGCTTGTCCACAAAGTTTGCCAGCGACAGCATATTCTGGCGCATTTCCAGCGGGAGTTCGGTCTCTGGCGAGGACAGCTCCGCCTGAAAAATAGTCCATAACTTCCAATTGAGGCGAATGGTATCAAGGAAAATTTCGATCGAAACCTTATCGGACTGCCCCTCAGACATGCGGCGTGCCGTCTCGGTCAATGCCCAGGCCTCAGTCTCCCGCGGATTTCCACCGGAAGGCAGCGTCCTGTACTTACCCTGATCGGCATTGGGATAGGCCATCTCTCCGAACCTCCAGAAACACAATCATACAATAATCAAAGATCGCAGATAATTAGTTAAGGTTCAGTTGATGGCAGCGATAAACTTTAAACGCTCCATACAGCATACAAAAAAAGTGGAAGGTGCAAGCACCTTCCACCCTAAGAAAAACCCTAAACCGACCAAGAACTTACCGGAAGAGCGACAGAACGCCCTGTTCGGATTGGTTGGCAAAGGACAGCGCCTTAATGCCCAACTCTTGACGAGTCTGCAGGGACACCAAGTTGGCGCCTTCTTCGTTCAGATCGGCAAGAACCAACTTATCGCCGCCAACCTTCAGAGTGTTGACATATTCCTTCGTGAAGTCAGAACGTGTCTGCAACAAAGCCACGTTGGCACCAACCGTCTTCGAGGTGGTACGAACCGAGGCAATGCCGGAGTCGAAGGCCGCGATATAGGCATCGAAAACGGACACGGAAGCCGACACGGCGGAGAAACCCGCCATGGTCGCGCCAGCAATGGCCGAAAGAGCGCTCGAACCCGCGATCACAGTGGCGCCGCTGGTATAAGCGGTCATAACAAGACCGGAGGAGATACGAATATCAGTGCCATCAACCTGAAGCACGTTCGCCGTCTTTTCGGAGAACTGCACTTTCAAATTGCTGGACGTTGCATTGACCAGGTTCAAACCCTGATACGAAGCGTCGTTTGCGAGGTAGTTCAGCTGAGCGGACAGAGTGTTGAGCTGGTCACCCAAGGTCTTGCGCTCTGCATCGGTCGCCGACTTAGCGGAGAGCACGATACCCTTCATCTGCACAAGGACAGCTTCAGCGGATTGAAGACCGGAAAGAGCGGTATTCAAGGTGCTAATGCCCTGGTCGATGCCGTCTTTACGAGTCGCCAAGTCACCGGCACGGTCCTTCAGCGCCTTGTTCTGGAAGAACGCGACGGCATCATCGACGGCGGAGCTGACTTTCAAACCCGTGGACAAGCGGGTATTCGTACGGGCGACCAAGTCGCCAGTCTTCTGCAAGGACAGCAAATTGCTGCGGATTGCACCAGATAATGTAACGTCTGCCATGGCGGTATCCTTTCTGGATTAAGCCGTTTGACTATTGCAAGCCTTCGAGGCTGTGCCACTTCTAGCGGCCTCAGAGGCCGAAACTGAAGAAAACTATCTCCAGTTAAAGTGAGGCTACGACAATCTTACGCCGAAATCAAGGTCATTAATATCCGCACCACAAGCCCCCGCTGCTTCGAATTGGTTTTGATCGCATCTACAGCGGACTATAAGCTACGCACTGGTTTTCGGTACGGATCACGCCCCCTCAACGAGGCACCCTACAGAATGCGAAAAGCGCTGTTCTACTCCGGTGTCGCGGGCTTGTGCCTTGGGGCACGCATGACCTTCGATCTGGTGCGCGGATTAAGACATCATGGCCTTGATGCCACATGGCTGATGATCTGCGATTCGGCAGAACGTCCGCCCCGACAAATGGTTGCAGCCACCCTTGCCATAGATGCGGAACCATGGTGGCGCGTTGTCACTCGAGACGAAATCATCGAAGAAACCCGCAACTTCCTGGACGAAGGCGGCGACATCTTTTTCGACTGGAATGCCGACTTTCCCTATAAGAGCGCCCCGATCCAACGAATAAGCGTTCTAAGCGATGCACCGTTCTCCAAACTCCCCCAGATACAAACCAATCTGGCCCCACATGCCGGGCTGACGACGGTAGACATAAACCACGCCATTTTCCTGCGCGATTTCGGAATAGAAAACCGTCACGTCTTCGTTCCTCACGGAGGGGCGTCCCATCGGCCAACCACTCCATGGAAGAAAAGCGCCGACCGCAATATTCCGATTCTCTTCGTTGGCAATCTGCAAAGCCGGCCCGACCGGGATTTCATCAATACCGCAGTGGGGCCTGACTCAGAGCCGGTGGTCCGGGATATTTTCATGGAAGCAGTAGACCGGGCTTCGGATGGAGTAGAGCCATATCTGGCTCTGCGCTCGGCAGCCATGGACCGCTCCATTGATCTTCTGGCCGCCATTGGCCCCGAAATGGTTCTGGCCATGACGAACACCCTGGCCACCTGGATCGAGAGCAATCGCCGGCTGCGGCTTCTCTCGTCACTCCACTCCCATCCGGTTCACGTGGCGGGCCAGATCGGTGCGG
>JAYTWE010000628.1:0-4187 GCA_043744055.1 Magnetospirillum sp. | reverse complement strand
CAAAGTCATCCAGGCTGGGTCCGGCGGCGTCACCCATCAGTTTCTGGATGAAGGCTTTAAGCTCGCCGGGGGATATGGCGCCAGCGAAAGCGTCTACCGGGCGGCCATCCTTGAAAGCATAGACGGTAGGGACGGACTGAATGCGCAGCTGTGCCGCCAGGTCTTGGTTCTTATCCACATCGATCTTGACCATGCGCAAGGTGCCCTTGGCCAGCAGAATGGTCTTTTCCAGGGCGGGGCCAAGCTGCTTGCAAGATCCGCAGCCTGCGGCCCAGAAAAAAACGATGACTGGGGTTTTACGGCTGGTCTCGATGACGTCAGCGACAAAAGTGGCGGTGCGGCCATCCTTTATCAGATCGCTGTGGGTTCCAGTTGGGCTGGAACTTTGGGATTTGGCCCCGGAAGAAAAAGTGAGATCCATGGCTGCTGCTCGTCCGTAGTACAGAATTCGACCTGCAATAGATGGACCGTCGGCCGTCGGCTGGCAAGTGCAAACCCCCAATTTCCGCCCTTGAGAGCGCTTGTTGGGGTTTGACGAAAAAAAGGTCTTGCGTCACTCGCGACTTTTCGTATTATCCGGGCCTCCGAACGCCTACGGGTGTTTGGAAAGCGCCGATAGAGCGGGCGTAGCTCAGGGGTAGAGCACAACCTTGCCAAGGTTGGGGTCGAGGGTTCGAATCCCTTCGCCCGCTCCAATCGGTCTGATTGAGATCAGAGCGATGTTAAGACAGGCCGGGCCACAAGCCCGGCCTTTCGCTTTTCTGAAATCAGTATCATGCGGTGAAAGTCTTAGTTTACTCCGCTCGTCCAATGCTCTTATTAGTTATGGCGGGCTGGATAAACCGACGCTCATCGAATTTGGATCTGATCGCATGACTGCACATTGCTCCCCCTTCCTTGAAGAAACCCGGTTTGGGAATTGGTTTATCAAATCCGATACCTGGAAGGTTCATGTTCTGTGTCGCGCGCTTAATGATCTGGAGCGGTTGCTTCCTAAGCCCATGCCTCGCTTTGCCAAGGTGATCGATGTGGGGTGTGGTTTCGGTCATTCCTTTGATGAACTGGCTCGACGCTTTTCGCCTGACAGCATCATTGGTATGGATGCCGATCCTGATCTTCAGCAGAGGGCTGGTGCCGCCGCTGCCGCTTGTTCCACACCGGTTCGCCTTCATGCCGCCAATGCGGCTCGCATGGATTTTCCTGATCATGAGTTCGATTTGATTTTCTGTCATCAGACGTATCACCACATTATTGAACAAGAAGCAGCCATGGCGGAGTTCTTCCGGGTTCTGAAACCGGGCGGTGTGTTGTTGTTTGCCGAATCAACCCGGCGTTATATTCACTCTCTGCCCATTAAATTACTGTTTCGCCATCCTATGGAGATTCAGAAAACCGCCGATCAATATTTGGCGATCATGCGTGGTGTGGGATTCGATTTGCCCGACGAGCGGATTTCCATGCCCTATTTGTGGTGGAGCCGGCCTGATATCGGTTTCTTGGAGTGGATTGGGCTTGCCGTACCGGAAAAGCGCGAAGAGACCCTGGTGAACGCGGTGGCTATTAAACCACTATGAGGCATCTGGTGTGTTGCGTCGTCCGATCAGAGCACGCGCCGCTCGGGTCTTCCAGCCGAAGCGAACCGAAGTGACACGAATCAGCAAGATGGCGCTAATTCCCGCCAGGGCGGCGGGCTGGGCCGGGATTTGCAATCCCACCACCAGGGCGGCAAATAGGGCGCTTCCGGCCAGGGCGGCGGCGGCATAGAATTCACCAGGGCGGAAGACCAGCGGTTCGTCACGAGTTATCAGATCGCGGATCACTCCGCCGCCGATGGCATTGATGACCCCGATCAGTACGGCTGGAACCCAGGAAAGTCCTGTAGTGAGCGCCTTTTGAGTCCCGACCATGGCGTAAAGTCCCAGGCCCAGCGCATCCACCAGCATGAAGACTAAGCCGAAACGGTTCAGAGTCTCTCCGAATAAAAGACTGATGACCATGGCCGCCAGAATAGCGAACAGATAATGGGATTCCATTACCGCTGGCGGTAATTGCAGGAACAGGCCATCACGGAGTAATCCACCTCCCAATCCAGTCACCAGGGCAAGAAAGAATACCCCGACGAAGTCATAGCCCTTGCGCATGGCGGTTAGCCCGCCGGTTACCGCGAAAAAGAAAGTGGCGGCAAGGTCGAAGGCAAGGGGCAAGGTGAATTGGTCGACCATGGCAGACGGAAATCTTTCTTGTTGGAAAGCCTTAGGTTACAGCATTTGTTCATGGTCAAGAACGGCGAATACCCCGCGATTTTGTCGAGGGGTTTTATAATCATTACGGTTCCATATCAATCGGCCTGACGTTAGATTTAAGAGCGGCGTCAGATGTAGTCCATCACCGTAAATGGCTACGGATTTGGTCGATGAGCACCCGCAGGGAATCCTCAGCCACGCCGTCACGCGCCATCAGGTTGCGAACCATGGGATCGCCCATGATGTCGTCTAACGAGGGTTCTGTATTCCCGATAAAAAGCGAATGGGTATTCATTCGATGCGCGGCTTGCAGCACCGCACTCCGTGCCAGGCTTCGTAAATGGCTTCGGCTAGGGGTAGGTGAAATCACGCTCGATCCCATGATGCCCCCCTAATGCTGATGTCGATGGAAAGAAGCTTACAACATAAACTAAAAAACTTATAGATCCGCATTGGTATCAATTCCGTGACAATTTGATCTTGTTTGCAGTGCACAAATAAATATGCACGGCATCGTTTCTTCTGCTTCAAATCTGGATATGAGGATTCGGAGGGAGAGAATCAAGCCGGGGCCAGCCATAGAGCTAAAACGTTAGTCTGGGTGAGAGCGGCGTTTCATTCGATGGCAGTTCGGGCGGCGGAAACAAGAATTCGGAATTGGGATCATGTTCGGTATGGCGCTGTTTGGCTTGGTCACGGTTGGAGACGGCATAGCAATAAACACAGCCATGGGGACAGGTGTCGTACTCGCCCAGATCTCGGCTTTCGAAGCACAGGCAGCCGGGCCGGTTTCCCTTGAGCTTGGCCGGTACCGTTCGAGGTTCGCCCCAATCCGCCGCCACCGCTTCCAGCCGCCTTGCATCGACGCAAGAGGCTGGTTTAGCTCCGGTGGTCAGGTTATCTGGCTGGGAGCAGACGCTCAGACTCATTTTATGTGAGGCGGCGATTTTGGTTAGGGTGGCGATCAGGTCTTGTCGTTCCTTGATCGGTGGCTCTGTCCAGTCAAAGCCATGGGCGCGGGCGGCGGTGGCCAGATTACGATCGGTTTTGCGGTAGAACGTGGCAAAGGAGACGGCGACTTCATCCACCGATCCGGTGAGTTCCCTGGCCAATCGGCTAAAATTATCCTGGTGCCAGTCGGCGGGAGTCAGAGAGGTCAGCAAGATTGGGTCGTAACGCCAGACCACGGAATGCGGTCCGTGCGTCTTGGCCAGACCGTGGACCAGGGCGATGGAGCGGGCGGTCTCCACCACCGAAGTCTCCAAGGCACGGGGATAGCCGGTAATGGTGTACTGGATCATGAAGGGCAGCCCGACCCGGCGGATCTCGGTCAGATTATCCATAAAGGGGGCGATATTACGGGTCCAGAAGACAAAGCCGTCGACTCCGCTCCGCAAGGGAATGGTGGAGATTTGACGGCCATAGGGATTGACCACCTTGGCCCAGCCCGCACGGAAGCGGTTCATGAACCAGCGTCCATAAAAAGCGGGAATATCGGTGCGATAACTGGCGGAAACGATCATGAGCTTCATTATGGGCCGTTGACACCTCTGGTGCCAGATCGGCCTATGATTCTTGACTAAGTGTATGAAATATATTGCGTTTACATAATTTTTATATGTCGGCGGAGTCATTTTGGTTGCTCTGGGGGGGCTGGGTCATTTATAAAACCGGGGACCGTGATTGGTTTTGTCGATAACCCTAGAGAGGAGAACAGCTTTGCGCGACAGGCTCCTTCCGGCAGTGATGCTGGCGATCTTGGCGACGACCTCTTCTGGTTTGGCGGATTCTGTTCGGCCTGATTCATTTGGCAAGATCGCACCGGTACGCGTGGCCGCCGCCGATGGGCAGATGACCGCCGCCATCCTTCCCGGTTCCAATCGTGAAGCACGGGTAGCGTCTTTGCCCCGTCCGCTCTCCGTTGCCGATGCCGAGACTTACAAG
>JAYTWE010000627.1:0-2803 GCA_043744055.1 Magnetospirillum sp. | reverse complement strand
CTCCATGCCGCGCATGGGGGAGGGTCGGGGTGGGGGCATGTACACTAAACATCAAGGCTGTACACCATGCGACCATCGACGACGGTACGGATCACCATGCCCTGGACGGGGCGGTCGTCGAAGGGCGAGTTCTTGGACTTGGACTTAAACTTCTTGGCCTCCACCTTCCAGCCGCGATCGGGATCGAATAGCACCAGATCGGCGGAAACTCCCACTTTCAACCGTCCGGCGGCAAGTCCCAGGATATGGGCCGGGGCGCAGGTGATGAGCTTCAAGGAATCGAGTAGACTGAGATGGCCGTTATGGGTCAGCTCCAAGGTGATGGCGAGCAGAGTTTCCAGCCCGACGCCGCCGAATTCGGCGGCGGCAAAGGGGACCCGCTTGGAATCCTGATCCTGGGGAGCGTGGTCGGAGGCCACGGAATCGATGGTTCCGTCCTTCAGCCCGGCAACGACGGCCTGACGGTCGGCCTCGGAGCGCAGCGGCGGACTCAGCTTGGCGAAGGTGCGATAATCCCCCACCGCCAGTTCGTTCAAGGCGAAATAGGGCGGCGCGGTATCGCA
Source organism: Magnetospirillum sp. (assembly GCA_043744055.1). Lineage (GTDB taxonomy): Bacteria > Pseudomonadota > Alphaproteobacteria > Rhodospirillales > Magnetospirillaceae > Phaeospirillum. The sequence goes on along the minus strand of JAYTWE010000627.1, from coordinate 2,240 downwards.
GGTGACGTTCAGCTTCTGGGCCTTGGCCTTGCGGATGACGTTGATGCCTTCGGCGGTGGAGACATGGGCGGCGTGATAGCGGCCGCCGGTAATGGCCACAAGTCGCATGTCGCGTTCCAGCATGATGGCTTCCGCCGCCGCCGGAATGCCGGACAGGCCCATGCGGGTGGCCAGCTCGCCTTCGTTCATCATACCGTTCTCGGCCAGCGAGGGTTCTTCGGGATGCTGAACGATCAACAGGCCGAACGTGGCGGCATAGGAGAGGGCGCGGCGCATCAGCTGGGCGCTGCGGATGGCCTTGACGCCGTCGGTAAAGGCCAGGGCTCCGGCTTCGGCCAGCATGCCCATCTCGGACAGCTCCTTGCCTTCCAGCCGCTTGGTGGCGGCGGCATAGGGATAGACCTTGGCCAGACCGATCTTGCGGGCGCGGCGCGCCACAAATTCCACCGTGGCGCCTTCGTCGATCACCGGAGTGGTGTTGGGCAGACAGACCATGGAGGTGATGCCACCGGCCACGGCGGCTTCACCGGCGGATTTCAGCGTCTCTTTATGCTCCTCGCCCGGTTCGCGCAGCTGGACGCGCATATCCACCAGACCGGGCGCCAGGCACAGACCTTGGCAGTCCACCACGTCGATGCCAGAGGGCACCCCGCCTTGGAACAGGCCGGGTCCCACATCGGCGATGGTCTCGCCATTGGTGAGCAGCGAGCCCTTGGCATCCAGACCCGAAGCGGGGTCCAGCAGCCGGGCGTTCACATAGGCCACCAGGCCGGAAGAGGTGCGCGCAGCCATCAGACGGCTCCTTCAGAGGTCGGCAGGCCACGGGTCAGCATGTCCAGGCAGGCCATACGCACGGCGACGCCCATTTCCACCTGCGAGCGGATCAAGGAGCGCTCCACATCGTCGGCCACATCGGAATCAATCTCGACACCCCGGTTCATGGGGCCGGGATGCATGATGACCGCATCGGGCTTGGCAATGCTGAGTTTCTCGCGGTCCAGGCCGAAGAAGTGAAAGTACTCCCGGATGCTGGGGATGAAGTTTCCCGCCATGCGTTCGTTTTGGATGCGCAGCATCATGATGACATCGACGCCGTTCAGGCCCTTCCTCATATCGTGGAAGACCTCGACTCCCAGCCGGTCCACCGCCGAAGGCAGCAAGGTGCGCGGACCGATCAGCCGCACTGACGCCCCCATGGCGTTCAGCAGATAGATGTTGGAACGCGCCACGCGGGAATGCCGCACATCGCCGCAGATGGCCACGGTCAGACCCGACAGCTTGCCCTTGCGCCGCCGGATGGTCAGGGCGTCCAACAGGGCCTGGGTCGGGTGTTCATGACTGCCGTCGCCGCCATTGATGACGGCGCAATTGACCTTTTCACTCAGCAGCTTGACCGCGCCCGAATCCGGGTGACGCACCACCAGCACATCCAGATGCATGGCGTTCAGCGTCATGGCGGTGTCGATCAGGGTCTCGCCCTTTTGAACGGAAGACCCGGCCGACTGCATATTGATGACATCGGCCCCCAGGCGCTTGCCCGCCAGCTCGAAGCTGGTCCGGGTCCGCGTCGAGTTCTCGAAGAACAGATTGACGACCGTGCGGCCGCGCAACAGGTTCTTGCGCTTGTCATTGGAGCGATTCTGCTCGACATAGCCTTCGGCCAGGTCGAGCAGCATGGTGATCTCGGTCGGCCCCAGACCCTGGATGCCAAGGAGATGCCGGTGCGGGAAGCGGGCGTCTGTCATGATGGGCGAACTATAAAGCGGAGTCCTTCATCGGGCAAGACGAAGGGTGGGGTGGTAAGCCTTCTGTTGCAGATGCCATTAGATGGAGACGCTACTGCGTAGACATTTTATCGGGAGTGATATAGATACGCGGCCACACGTTTTGCGGAGCAAGGGGGGGGCGGCGAGGTGGTTGCTAAACCAAAAAAAGTTACGAAAAATAGTGCTCAGGTAAGTGGAAAGAATTGGGCAGATGTTGCGTATCATGCAGTTGATACTATGTATAACCTTGTAAACTCTGGAAATATAGTCGGGTTTATATTGATGGCAATAGTTGCTGTTGTCATACTATCTCTTTCGAGGCTTCCTGATGAGCGTTTGTATGACGCCATGTCCGGTGTTGGCTCATTTGTGGTCGGAGAGAAATTTTACCTTATCCCATTGGCATTTCTTCTGCTGCTGTGTGTCCTCTTGAAGCGGAGTGCTGAAAAGATATATAAGGATGAGATTACTCGG
>JAYTWE010000626.1:0-5913 GCA_043744055.1 Magnetospirillum sp. | reverse complement strand
CCATCGAGCGCACCACCCTGGTCGCCGATATCGAGACCGCCCGTGTGGCCACCGAGCGCGAGCGCCTGCGTTCCGCCCTGCTGTCGTCGCTGTCCCACGATCTCAGGACGCCGCTGGTCTCCATCATGGGGGCGGCGTCCTCGTTGCAGAACTACGACGAGATGATGGACCCGGCCAGCCGCCACGATCTGACCCAGACCATCCAGGACGAGGCCGAGCGGCTGAACCGTTTCGTCCAGAACCTGCTCGACATGACCAAGCTGGGGGCTGGGGCCTTGAAGCCCCGCGCCGACTGGGCCGATCTCAACGACATCGTCGGTGCCGCCGTGGCGCGCACCCGACGGCTGGCCCGCGCCCACACCATCAAGATGGACATCGATCCCGGCGTGCCGCTGCTCTGCGTTGACCCGGTGCTGATGGAGCAGGTGTTCTTCAACCTGCTGGACAATGCCTGCAAATATGCTCCTCCGGGCACCACGGTGAAGGTCTGGGCGAAACGGACCCCCGATTACGTCACCATCGAGGTGGTCGACCAAGGCCCCGGCATTCCGCCCGAGGCCTGCGAGAAGGTGTTCGACATGTTCTATCGGGTCGATCAGGGTGACTCGAAGAGCGCGGGAACTGGTTTGGGGCTGGCCATCTGTCGGGGTATCGTCGAGGCCCATGGCGGCACCATCAAGGCCGAGCCGGGCATTCACGAGGCGGGAACAGCCATCATCATTCATCTGCCGCAGCGGCGCGACATCGATGGCCTGGCGGCCCAGATCGGCGCCGATGGCGACCAAGGGGGCAATCCATGAGTACCCGTATTCTGGTGATCGACGACGAGCCGCAGATCCGCAAGTTCATGCGCATCTCGCTGGCCGCCAACGGCTATGAGGTGATCGAGGCCGAGAATGCCGCCCAAGGCATCGAAGCGGCCAACAGCCAGCAGCCCGACTTGCTGATTCTCGACCTCGGCCTACCTGATCTGGATGGCCAGGAGGTCATCAGCGCGGTGCGCGAGCGCTCCGACGTTCCCATCGTGGTGCTGTCGGTACGAGCAGGTGAGCTGGATAAGGTGGAGGCTCTCGACCGGGGAGCCAACGACTACATCGTCAAGCCGTTCGGCGTGGCCGAGCTGATGGCCCGCGTCCGCGCCGTGCTGCGCCAACGCGCCGCCAAGGGCAATGACGACGTGGTCGAGGCCGGGTCGATCCAAATCGATCTGAGTCGGCGCATCGTCACCCGTGACGGTGCCGAGGTGCATCTGTCCAAGCGGGAATGGGGGCTGTTGGCCTTCCTGGCCAGCCAGCCCGACCATGTCCTGACTCACAAGCAGATTCTCAAGGAGGTGTGGGGACCGGCCCATGGCGAGGACACCGCTTACCTCAGGGTCTATGTCAATCAGCTGCGCCAGAAGCTGGAGGTCGATCCGTCAACGCCCACCCTGATCGTCACCGATGCCGGGGTGGGCTACCGTCTCAAGCGGGGAGACTGAACCTGCCGCTTAGGAATGAGTGCAGTTCGCCCGGGTCGGTGGCGCGGCGCAAGGTCCGGCAGACCTCGCTGTCGCGCAACATACGGGACACCCGGCTGAGCGCCCGCAAATGATCGGCCCCGGCCGTCTCGGGCGACAGCAGTAGGAAGATCAGATCCACCGGCCGCTCATCGATAGCCTCGAAGTCGATGGGGCGGTCGAGCCGGAGAAAGACCGCGCACAGGCTGTTAAGGCCGGGCAATCGGGCATGGGGAACCGCGATGCCCGATCCGACCCCGGTGCTGCCCAGCCGCTCGCGTTCCACCAATGCGTCGAGAATGGCCCGTTCGGGCAGGCCGGTGCGGCTGGCCGCCTGCCGTGCCAAAACGGTCAGCGCCTCCGTCTTGGACGTAACCCGCAGTCCGGCCAAGACCGATTGCAGTTGAAGCAGCTCACTGATCTCCATTTGGCCTCCAGCCATGTCTTCGCTTGCCCCCCATGTGTCGGGGGTGCCGGGGATGGCCGCCGCCTGTTCGACGTCATGGGGGATGATGCATTCGCTGCACCAATAGGTAACGTAGCCGCGCCCTCTCTCGATGATGCGCTGGCGGGTTTCATGGCCGCAGAGGGGACAGCAGCGGAGAAAAATTCGGGTGTCACGCTGCGTCACTGTGGCCGCCCGGCTCTGGCCGAGCGGCCACAGCATGGCGAGGTTGGTATGCGTCGCGATTTTCAGGGCATGGGTCATGGGAGGCGTCCCGGCGAAACTTCTACGCCCCGAATCGTAGATCCGCAGCCGATAAAGGTTCGAGACGGCCTTTCGGCGAAGGACGTAAGTCGCCCATAAAGAAACCTTTACACTCTCTCGTATCGATCCTTTACGCCGCTTGGCGAGACAATGACTCCATGGACTTAAGGGCCGCCCCTGCGCGGCCCGGAGAAATGGAGAGTGTCATGTCCGACAAGGATCTGTTGGGTCTGCTGATCGGCATCAGCCTGTTGATCGCGTTCGTGGCCTACAACGCCTATATCTATTTCCATCCGGACCGCTTCGGTTGGATGGTGGTATCTCCGACTGATCAGAAATTGTCATCGACCGTTACCAATACAGAGCGGTCACAGGAAGGTCCGGCGTAAAAGTCATTGCCTGAATCGGCACCCTCGCCATCATGGCCAATTCGATCAATGACAAGGTGTTGGTCTATGACCGGCTACGCCGAGAATCTGTGGCTGTTCTGAACAGAGGTGGCTCACTGAGCGCCACCAGCCTGTTTAAGGTATTCCTCCTTCTTCGCCATATCCAAATCGGAATCCGCATACTTGCCAGCGATGGCGCGAAACTCGTCTTGGATGTCCATGAAGGCGTCAACCATATCGGGGTCGAAGTGCGAGCCCTTGCCCTCTAAAATGATCTGGGCGGCTTTCTCGTGGGACATGCCTTCCTTATAGACGCGGCGGCTGATCAGGGCATCATAGACATCGGCCACCGCCATCAGGCGGGCGGAAACCGGGATATCATCACCACCGATGCCGTCGGGATAGCCGCTGCCGTTCCACTTTTCTTGATGCCATTGAGCGATTTCCTTGGCGCAGGTGAGGAAGTCCACCGACATGCCCAACGACTGTTCTGCATGTTCGATGGCCTTGCGGCCTAAGGTGGTGTGGGTCTTCATGATCTCGAACTCGTGAGGCTCGAAGCGGCCGGGCTTCAGCAGAATGCGATCGGGAATGCCCACCTTTCCGATGTCGTGCAATGGTGCCGATTTGAACAGCCGAGTGATGGTGGAATCGTCGAGATCGGCGGCAAAGCGAGGATGAGTCTTCAGCCGCTCGGCCAGTGCCTTGACGTAGAACTGGGTGCGACGAATGTGGTTGCCGGTGTCCGAATCGCGGGTTTCCGCCAGGGAGGCCATGGCCAGGATGGTGACGTCTTGGATCGCCGCCAGTTCACGGGTCCGCTTCTGAACTTCTTGTTCAAGGAATGCGGATTTATCACGCAGGAAGTCGGCACTAGCCTTGAGCTTCAGGTGTGTTTCCACCCGCGCCAATACAACCGGCGGGCTGATGGGCTTGGTGATGTAGTCCACCGCCCCGCATTTCAGGCCTTTTTCCTCGTCCTCGGTTTCCGCCTTGGCGGTCAGGAAGATGACGGGAATGTCTCGGGTGGCGCGGCTGCTTTTCAGGCGTTCGCAAACCTCGTAGCCGTCCATCTCGGGCATCATGATGTCCAGCAAAATCAGATCGGGCGGAGCCTCCGAAGCGGCGATAGAGAGCGCTTTTTCGCCACTGTTGGCGATCTTGACCTTGTAGAGGTCCTTGAGGAGGCCACTCATGAGTTTCAGGTTGTCCGGGGTGTCGTCCACCACCAAGATCGTGGCCCGTTCGGGCAGAGTGTTGGCATCCATCTCTGGCGCTCCGTTAGGACAGCGTGATCTTCAAGGCGCGTTCGATCGCCTTCATGACGGCGGCAATGGAGACCGGCTTGACCAGATAGCCGTCCACATGAAGTCCCTTGGCGGTCTTGACCGCGTCCTCGCTGCTGTCCGATGTCAGCATGACCACAGGGATTGATGCCAAAGAGGGCAGCGGGGCCTTGCGCAGCTTGGCCACATAAACCAGTCCGTCTTCTCCCGGCATATGGATGTCGCACAAGACAAGATGGGGTTGTATCCGCATGGTCTCTTTAATGGCGGCATCCACATCACCAGCTTCGTAGATATTGGTGATGCCGATCTGGATCAGGATTTGGCGAATGGTCGAGCGGACGAACCACTCGTCGTCGATCAGCAGAACCTTGAGCCGCTTCAGGTCGATCTCAGCCATGATGATCTCTATGCATTAGGAGTGAGGAATGGAGCGATGGAATCGTGGAGTTCGACAAGGGTCGGGGCCAATAACGACACCAACATGTCTACCGCTTCGGTATTAACGTCAAGCGCCATCGTCTCGATATTCGCCGATAGAGTGCCGAGCCGAGTGGCCCCCGCCGTGTTGGCCGAGCCCTTGAGGCCATGGGAAAGTTGCCTGATTGCCGCTAAATCGCCCTTGGCCTGGGCGGCTTCCAGGGCGGTAACCTTACCTTGCGCATCACCAAGAAAGCCGGTGAGCACGCCCCGCAGCTTGGCCGCGTCCCAGCGATAGATCGGCCCCAGCATCTCGAAGTTGAAGATATCGGGGTCCATATCGGGAAGGGTCGGGCGCGTCGCGTCCTTCTTCTCGGTCCCGATCCTTTCGGTAACAGCCTCGTTCAGCCGAACCAGGGCCTTGTCGAAGTCAAAGTTTCGGATATGGCTTGCGATTTTCTCGTAGCGCTCCGGGAAGGCGGCCCTCAGCAGGTCGCCATAGGATTCCATCAGGTCCTCGGCCTCGGTATCGCTATCGGCCAGCAGAGCGGATAGGCGGCTACAGATTCGCCCCAGGGCGTCGGGATCAATGGGAATTGCGGCGGGTGGCTTTGGCGCTGGTCCAGGAGGGACGGCAAACTTGCGCGGGCGCACCCATTTCAGCAAGGCCGCAAACAGGGAATCGCAATCAATGGGCTTGGAGAGATAATCATTCATTCCCGCCGCTGAGCACAAATCGCGATCCACCTGCATGGCGTTGGCAGTCATGGCGACGATGGGAAGGTCGGCGAATCCCAGCCTGCGGATTTCTGTGGTGGCGGCGACGCCGTCCATTACCGGCATCTGCATGTCCATCAAGATGATGTCGTAGGACATGGTCAGAACTTTTTCCACCGCGATCTGACCATTCTCGGCGATATCAACGATGAACCCGGCATCACTCAGAAGCTCAGAGGCCACCTGCTGATTAAGCTCATTGTCCTCCACCAACAAAATCAGGGCTCCATGCAAGGCGCTCAGGTCATGACTGGGGGCGGCAACCTCCTCGGCCCCATCGTCCGGCGCATCAACGCTGAAGACACGCATGATGCTGTCGAACAGTACCGAGGGATTGACGGGCTTAATCAGCACCTCGCCCACATCGAGGGCTTCAGTCCCTTTCATCACCTCCTCGCGGCCATAGGCGGTCACCATGATGAAATGGGGCAGGAAGGGTAACCGTATTTCCTTGATCCGGTCGATGGTCTCCAAACCATCCATATTCGCCATCTGCCAGTCCATGAAAACCACTTCATAGGGCGTGCTTAGTATCGCTTCGCGGATCGCGGCGATGGCTTCCTTGCCCGATCCGACCGCATCCACCTGGAACGACATGGCACTCAGCATTTCAACCATGACGGTGCGGGCATTCTCGTTGTCGTCCACCACCAACATGCGGCGGCCGCGAAGGTCTGGACTGGGCAAGAGGGGACGGCGTGGCTTGCCCTTTCCCATACGGGCGGTGAACCAGAAGGTCGAGCCTTTGCCGGGGATGCTTTCAACTCCGACCTCACCCCCCATCAACTCGGATAGCTTCCGGGAGATGGCGAGGCCCAATCCGGTGCCGCCGAA
>JAYTWE010000625.1:0-18457 GCA_043744055.1 Magnetospirillum sp. | reverse complement strand
GCATCAAGGACCCGCGCGGCATGTTCGGCGACCGCCTGGGAGTCGCCATTCACATCATCTCGGCAGGAATCGGGCCGGTGCGCAACCTGTCCACCGTGGTCAACCGATGCCACCTGGATATCGAAGCCCGCGTTGTCAGCCCCTATGCTTCCGGCTTGGCCTGCCTGGTGGACGATGAGCGGGAATTGGGCGTGACCTGTATCGACATGGGCGGAGGAACCACCTCTATCGCCGTCTTCATGGGCGGTCAGTTGGTCCATACCGACATCATCCCCGTGGGCGGTGCCCATGTGACCAGCGATATCGCGCGTGGTCTGTCCACGCCGCTGGTCCATGCCGAGCGCCTGAAGACCCTTTACGGATCGGCCATCCCCAGCCCCAGCGACGACCGCGAGATCTTGAAGGTTCCGCTGGTGGGCGAGGACGAGGACGGAGCATCCAACCAGGTGCCGCGCTCCATGCTCATTCAGATCATCCAGCCCCGGCTGGAAGAGACATTCGAGCTTGTGCGCTCGCATCTTGAACACGGCGGCTACGACAAGATGGCCGGCCGCCGCGTGGTGCTCACCGGAGGGGCCAGCCAATTGCAAGGTGCACGGGAACTGGCCGGGCTGGTGCTGGACAAGCAAGTCCGCCTGGGCCGCCCGGTTGGCTTGCAAGGTCTCCCGGAAGCAATCGGCGGGCCTGCCTTTTCCACCTGCGCCGGACTGATTCGCTACGCCATGGTTCACGCCCCCGCGCCTGCGCGCGGCAAGCGTGCGGCCGGGGCTGGCGAAGGGTCGGGATCGGGCCTGGGACGTTTGGGATCTTGGTTAAAACGGAATTTCTAGTGGTGACTTAATCGACGGCCGACATCGAAGCGGCCGAAACAGCGCGGAGGACCATGGCATGCTGACTTTTCTTCCCGGAGCTCCTCAAGAGCTTAAGCCTCGCATCACCGTGATCGGTGTGGGCGGTGCTGGCGGCAACGCCGTCAACAACATGATTTTATCTCGGCTTGAAGGCGTCGAATTCATCGTCGCCAACACCGACGCCCAATCCCTGGGCCAAAGCCGCACCGAGCGCCGCATCCAACTGGGTAATCAAGTGACCCAGGGTCTGGGCGCCGGATCGCGCCCCGATATCGGACGCGCCGCCGCCGAAGAAAGCCTGGAAGAAATCCTGGGCCAGATCAATGGCGCGAACATGGTGTTCATCACCGCCGGAATGGGCGGCGGCACCGGGTCCGGCGCTGCTCCCGTCATCGCGCGGGCCGCCCGTGAACAGGGCATCTTGACCGTAGGCGTGGTGACCAAGCCGTTCCACTTCGAAGGCGCGCATCGTATGCGTACCGCCGAAGGCGCCATCGAGGAGCTTCAGCAGTTCGTCGACACCTTGATTATCATCCCCAATCAGAATCTGTTCCGGGTCGCCACCGAACGCACCACCTTCGCCGACGCCTTCAAGATGGCCGACGACGTGCTGTATTCCGGCGTTCGCGGCGTCACCGATCTGATGATTATGCCCGGCCTGATCAATCTGGATTTCGCCGATATCCGCACCGTCATGAGCGAGATGGGCAAGGCCATGATGGGAACCGGCGAGGCCGAGGGCGACAAGCGCGCCATCGACGCCGCCGAAGCCGCCATCTCCAATCCGCTGTTGGATGACACCTCCATGAAGGGGGCCAAGGGCGTCCTCATCAACATCACCGGCGGCATGGACATGACCTTGTTCGAGGTCGATGAAGCCGCCAACCGCATTCGCGACGAAGTGGACCCCGAAGCCAATATCATCTTCGGCTCCACCTTCGACGAGAAGTTGAACGGCAAGATCCGGGTTTCCGTGGTCGCCACCGGCATCGCATCCGAAGCCGCCGCCCAGGCAAAGCCCACCATCGTCTCCCTAACCGGCGGACAACCGGTTCAGCCCAGCTTGAACGCTCGCCCCACCATGCCGGTAGCGGCCCAGGTTCAGCCTCAAATGCAGCCCCAGTTTCGGCCGCAGGTTACGACCATCCCGGCCGCCGCCGCCATGGCTCATCCTCAAGTTCGGCAGCAGCCCCAGGTTGCCGCCGCCCCGGTTGTCCAACAGGCTCCGCTTCATGGACAAGCAGCAACCGCCCAGCGTTTACAGCGCGAGCCGGAACTCGACATCCGCCAACCGGAACCCCAGATGCGGGCCGACCTCCAAGTCCGGGCCGAACCCCAGATGCGGGTGGAACAGCAGGCCCGGCCAGAGGCGCAAATGCGGCCCGAGCCCCAATATCGCGAGCCGACCATGGGCCGGTCGCCGTCCTTCAGCGCCGAGCGCGAGCCCGACATGCTGGATATGCACAAAGCCATTTCCGACATCACCGAAGCCAGCCATCGCGATATGGCGGCTTCCATGCAGCCTCACCCCCAGCCCGAACCCCACCGGGTCGGCAGCCTGATTAATCGTCTGGTCAATCGTGGGCGTCAAGCTGTGGCTTCGGCCCCGGTCCAGCGTGCTCCTGAACCGGCGGCTCCCCCTGCTCCGCGCATGGAAGCCCGCCGCGAAGCTCCGCGTTCCGGCGAGGATCTGGATATTCCGGCATTCCTGCGCCGTCAGGCGAACTGAGCCTTTTGGCGAACTGAGACCCTTAGGGTCATAGCGGGGGGCAACCCCCGCCCGCGCTAGACTTAAAGGCCCGACCGGTTATATCCGGCCGGGCCTCTTTTCTTTACCTCACCCGGCCATGGCGATACCGCTCACCAAGGCCATCGGCCTCAATCCCGAAAGTTAATGAATTGCAGCGGCTGGGGGGCGTCCAAGGTCTTGATGAAGGCGATGGCTTCTTGCAGGTCGTCGCGCTTCTTGCCCGTGACACGCAACTCGTCCCCTTGGATGGAGACCTGCACTTTCATCTTGGTGGCCTTGATATCCTTGACGATCTGCTTGGCTAAATCCGTCTCGATGCCTTCCTTGATACGGACTTCCTGGCGAACCGTGTTTCCCGACGCTTTCTCAACCGTCTTATAGTCCAAAGATTTAGGATCGACCTTGCGACGGGTGAAGTGGACCGACAGCAATTCGTGCATGGCTTTAAGCTTCAAGTCGTCATCAGCCAGAACGGTGATGAGCTGTTCCTTACGCTCCACCGAGCATTTCGCCCCCTTGAAGTCATAGCGCTGCGACACTTCACGGGTGATTCCGGCCAAGGCGTTGTCCACCTCGGCAAGGTCGGTCTTAGAGACAATGTCAAAGCTCGGCATGATGAAATTCCCCTGTCTGAATTCCCAAAATTAGTAACCGTCCAGGTATCCGCTTGTCACTCCCCCACATTCAGCAAGGCGCCGCGCACCCTGGCTCCCTGCCAGACCCGCAGGAACAGCCAGACTCCCAACGCCAGATAAACGACGTTCAGCGCCAGACCGGACAACAAAAGATCCGTGCGAAATCCATGGCCCAGCATCACCGAGCGCATGCCCTCGAACACATGGGCCGGAGGCAGCGCCCAGGCCAAAGGCTGTAACCAGCCCGGCAGGGTTGCGATGGGATAATAGATTCCGGCCAAGGGCGCGATAGCGAAAATCAGCACCCAGGCCAGACTTTCCGCCCCCAGGCCAAAGCGCAGCACCAGGGCGGAAACGCCCAGGCCGATGGCCCAGCCGCTCATCATCAGATTCATCCAAAACGCCAGCAGCGGCAGCCCCAGATCAAAGATGGAATAGTGATAGAGCGGAATGGCCAGCAGGGCGGCGGGAAGAACCCCGATCACCGTGCGGATGAAGCTCATGCAGATCATGGAGGCCACCAGCTCGCCCGGCCGCAGCGGGCTGACCGAGAGATGCCCCAGATTGCGCGACCACATCTCTTCCAAGAAACACAGCGCCACCCCCAGATTGCCGCGAAACATCACATCCCACAAAATCACCGCCCCGATCAGCACCCCGGCCGCCTGAGCGACCCAGCTGGAATTGGTGGCGAAGAACTGGCTGGTGAAGCCCCACACCACCATATTGATGGCGGGCCAATAAGCCATTTCCAACAGCCGGGGCCACGACCCTTTCAAAATGTAGAGATGGCGCAGACACATGGCCCCCATGCGGCGAATGGAAAGGTTCATGACAGCGCCTCTGCCGGATGACGGCGATCGCGAGCGATATCCAAAAACACCTCTTCCATGGTCTCGCGGCCGAACCGTTCGATCAGACCGACCGGCGAGCCCTGATCGACGATGCTGCCCTGCTTCATGATGAGGACGTGATCGCACATACGCTCCACCTCCATCATATTGTGAGAAGCCAACACGATGGTGGCCCCGGAGCGGCGGCGATAGTCCTGGAAATAGCCCCGCACCCAATCGGCGGTATCGGGGTCCAGCGAGGCGGTGGGCTCGTCCAGCAGCAGCAGGTCGGGCTTGTTCAGCAGGGCCTTGGCCAGACCGACGCGAGTCTTCTGACCCGCCGAGAGCTTTCCCGTCGCGCGATCGAGGAAATCCGTCAGGTCAAGCTCTTCCGCCAATTCCGCGATGCGGTGCTTCAGCCCCTCTACCCCATAGAGATGGCCGTAAACCCTAAGGTTCTGGCGCACCGTCAAACGTAGGGGGAGTTCCACATAAGGGCTGGAGAAATTAAGCCGGGGCAGCACCCGATAGCGGTGCCGCACCATATCCTCACCCAATACCGTAATGGAACCCGAAGTGGGAACCAACAATCCCAGCACCATGGAAAGCGTCGTGGTCTTCCCCGCCCCATTGCCGCCCAACAGGGCGGTGATCGAGCCGGTCGCAACCGTAAAGCTGATATTGTCCACGGCCAGAACCGGGCCGAAGGTCTTGCTGATTGCTTGAACCCGGATTGCACTCAAGGCCGAGGACGCGCCCTAAGGCCACGCTTACGCGGGTCACCGGCGACCAGGGTCTCGATATGGCGCCCCTGGAACAAGGTGATGCCGACCGAATGGCCGAATTCCACCGCCGCCTGATCGTCGCAGCGGCACATGATGATCCGGGTCACGCCGATGCGCCGCAGCGCTTCGGTCTTCTTATCTTTTTCCTCGGTCAGGGACCGGTCCCAGATCAGCTTGATGAGATCGGCCCCCAGCCTTTCGCGATCAACGAAAGGAAGCTGGTGATAGGTCAATCCGTCGATACAGATGCGATAGCCCCGATCATGGGCGAAATCGCGGGCGAACAGATAGGCCCCCAGATCGGCGAAGATATCCACCTTCTGGAGTTCCAGCACGATAGTGCCGCGCATCCCCGCCTTGACGTTGTCATCAAACACCAGGAATTCCGGTGTGAGAATGGTCGAGACGTTGAGATTGATACTGATATCGCCTTCCAGGGTGCGATCGTCATGCTTGTTGAGCATGCTGAGAACGCGACGGTCCAGCGTCTCGGTCAATTGCTGGAATAGCCATGGACTGGAATTGACGTTGACGCTGGGAAACAGGGTCTGGCGCAGATCGGCGATGGAGATGAACAATTCGTGGAAGACCGGCTGCGGCGGGGCCTTGCCCACCATGGCGCAGATAGCCTGACGGCGCATCAGATTGGCCAGATCGGCCTGACCCAGCGAGTTCTCCACCCGCGCCAGCAATTCCGGCGTAAACGGCGAGCCCGTCGGTTTTTGGGCCGCCCGGTTGGCCTGGGACGCCTGGGTTGTCTTAGCGGTACGGCGCTCCGCTTCGTCCTGAACCATTTTCTGGGCCAGAGTCAGCAAGATTTCGTATTCACGATCCAGTGCGTACCAGGTGCTGAAATTTCCCGGAGCATTGTGCTGCTCCTCCAGCACCAGGGGATCATCAGAAAACAAGAAGCGCAGCTTGACCACCGCCGACTCGACCTCGTCTTGCGCTTGGGCCTTATAGATCACCATCAGGTCGGAATTGGCCAGGGTGAACACCTGGGCCTGCATCAGCTTGACCAGATTCTCAAAGGTATTGCCAGCAATGCGCATGTGGTGGTCGCGCCGGTTCTGGGCCAACAGACCGGAGAGATGGATATGGACCGCCTTACGATCTTGACGATGGCGCTCCAGCCGATGAACGTAATCCAGCAGCAGATTTTCCTGGCTGGCGCCGCGAGGCTGGCTGGCTGTGGGGGGGGGATTGAACATGGGCGGCGCTACCGAAAGGCCTTGAGCGGCGGGAAAGCGTCAAGCATTTCATTATTCCCACATTCGGCTCGCGGTCGCCCCGTGATCACGCCATGGCGCTGAGTGCACTGGTTCAACGTACAAGCCGATGACTTGTCGCACTGAGCCATGGTCACCGCCGAAATCATGGAATCCAAGAAACGGCCCTGGAACATTCGGATACCCTGGGACAATCCCCACGAGATCGAAGTCTCGGTATCGCAACGGGCTAAAATAACGCGCTCATAGCCCACCGGTCCCAACGCATGCTGAAGCTCGGCGGTCTTGATATCGTCGAGCATGTCGGTCCCCCAGGCCACCTTGATATAGTCGGTGTCGAACAGTTCCGCGTCCATGAATTGCAAAGTCAGCGGGCTCATTCCGTCCAGTACCGATTTATGCCCGTGAGAGCGCAGCTTGTCCCTGGCACGGAAGAAGCCATCCAAATCATTGAAGATATCCAGCAATTGGAATTCAACCACCAGCCCGGCACGACCACGTATGGAGGCTTCAAACTGTTGGAAGACCGGCGTCTCGATGGTCGCCATGTTGAGATTGACCGAGAACGCAGCGGGCATCTTGCGAAGTTTGGCCTCCTGCAACACCGACAGAACCCGAAGATCGAGAATCTGTGACAGGTGCTGGAACAGCCAGCGGTTTGACAAAATATTGACGTCGGGGGCCAGGCTCTTCTGCAGGTCCATGATGGACATGAAGAATTCCTGAAACGCCACCTCGGCGGTCATGTTCTCATTGATCTTGATACAGGCCTGTCGGCGAACCACTCCGGCAATATCGGTGGCTCCGATCCGTTCAAGAACCCTGGCCAAGGTCTTAGAGTCCAGCGGCTGAATCTGGGGAGCCTTGCGCTGGTCCACCATCTGCTGCTTGGCCGCAGAGACCCTCTCGCCGCACAGCGAGAAGAAGTTATCGAAATCCGCTTCCAGATCGTAATAGGTCACGAAGCGATCCGCCCCATCGGCGGATTCGGCATAGGTCAGCGGATCGGTCGAAAACAAGGCGCGCAGCTTATAAACCATGGCGTCCAGATCGCTGATACGCGCATCCTTACAGATCAAAGCGATATCAGAATTTGTCAGCAGGAACATCTGTCCATGAAAGGCATCCACCATGGTCTCGAACAGGCGGAAAGCAATGCGGATGCGGCCCTCATCCCGATTTGCGGGCTGAAGTTGCGACAAATGAAGGATCAGTGCCACCCGACCTTCCCTGATGCGCCCGACACGTTCGACGGCATCAAAGAGAAGTTTCTCGGGTGTTACGACTTCCTGTTGTCCCGTGCCGAACGCTCCGGCGTTCATGCCTGCTCCATTTCTAAGCCCATGACCATCAGAGCCATTGTTGACCGCCAGATATAAAGGCAGAGTTACACATTAAAAAAATACCATTGGCTAGCGGCTGTATCCTAGAGGAAATAACCAGCGGTGTTGCAAAGGAAATGAACGAGGACTTCGATCATCGTCGCGATGGCTCGACGGCAATGGTTCCCGACGGCACCCGGATTTACGCCATTGGCGATATTCACGGGCGCATGGACCTGCTTGACCGCCTTCTGCAAGACATCGCCGCCGATGCGGCCTATGCCCCCTATGAAGCCGCCGCCTCCAATGAAGCCGACGCCTCCAATGAAGAAAGCCCGCCCAAACGAATTGTGATTGTCTTCATGGGCGATCTCATCGACCGCGGCCCGGATTCCAAAGGCGTGGTCGAGCGCATCTCGGCTGGCGCTCCCGCCGAAGGGCCGTTGGCCAAGGCCCAGTTCATCAGTCTGCGCGGCAATCACGAAGACTATATCATTCAGTTCCTGGCCGATTTCTCTGTCGCCGCCGCCTGGCTGCGCAACGGAGGATTGGAAGCGATCCGCTCTTACGTGGGACAGTTGCCCGACGGCTTCATCGCCGACTACCCTGCCTTGCAACGCCTGCTGTACCGGGCCATGCCGCCCAGTCACCTGCGTTTCTTCGCCCGCATGCCGGTCAAGCACGTGGAAGGCGACTACCTGTTCGTCCATGCCGGAATTCGCCCCGGCATTCCACTGGAGCGTCAAGATAGCTTCGACATGATGTGGATCCGCGAGCCTTTCTTAAGCAATACCGAACCTCTGCCCAAAATGGTCGTGCACGGCCATACCCTTGTCGAGGCGCCGGAAATCCGGCCCAATCGCATCGCCATCGACACCGGGGCCTATCGCAGCGGTCGCCTGACCTGCCTGGTGCTGGAAGGCGCCGGACGGCGCTTTATAAGCACTTAGGTTCCGGCCCCTCAAACGCCTCAGCATCGGCAATGCCGATGCGAGACCTAGGGGCCGGGCGGCCACATCCGTGGCCTTGGCTTCCGCGCCACGGGGCGCGCGGCCCCTTGGGCCTAATTTTTTCGCCCCCTCAAACGCCTCGCACATCTCAAACCTGCCTTTTATCTTGCAAGCACGGCCTCGTTGGGTTAACCGAGCCCGATAGGCTGATCCCTCTGATAACCTGGGGCTCCATGACCGAACTTTCCGCCCTTGCCGACCGCGTCGAACTCTTGCGCAATACATCCGTGCTTTGCGTCGGAGACGCCATGCTGGACCGCTTCGTTTATGGCTCGGTAGACCGAGTCAGCCCCGAAGCTCCCATTCCGGTGCTGTTCATCGAGCGGGAAACCGCCATGCTGGGCGGCGCGGGCAATGTGGTTCGAAATCTGGTCGCCCTCGGAGCCGCCCCGGCTTTCGTTTCCGTGGTCGGAGACGACATCGCCGGACGTGAAGTTACCAGACTGGTGGGCGAGCATGGCGAGATCGACCCCTGTATCGTGGTCGAAACCGGTCGTCAGACCACCATCAAAACCCGCTTCTTCGCCTCGCATCAGCAGCTGCTTCGCGCCGACCGCGAATCGCGCACCGCACTGACCGACACCATCCGCGATCAGTTGTTAAGCCGCGCCGACAAGCTACTCGACAAGGCGGGCGTCATGGTCTTGTCCGATTACGGCAAGGGCGTTCTCGCCGCGCCGGTCACCGCCGAACTGATCCGCCGGGCCAAAGCCAAGGGCAAGAAGATCGTGGTCGATCCCAAGGGCAGCGACTACACCATCTATGCCGGGGCGACCATCGTGACGCCCAACCGCAAGGAGCTGTTCGAAGCCACCACCATGCCGGTGGACAGTGACGAAGCCGTCGTTGCCGCGGCCCGCATGCTGATCGACACCTGTGGCCTGGAAGCGGTCCTAGTCACCCGTTCTCAAGACGGCATGACCCTAGTGACCGTCGATGGCCAGGTCCACCACCTGCCCGCCGAAGCGCGCGAAGTCTTCGACGTATCCGGCGCAGGCGATACCGTGGTCGCCACCCTGGCCGCCGCCATCGCTTCGGGCGCATCCCTGCTGGAAGGCGCTCTGCTCGCCAATGTGGCGGCCGGAATCGTGGTGGGCAAAGTCGGAACCGCCGTGGCCTATGCGGAAGAGGTGATCGCAGCCCTGCATCACGACGACCTGACATCGGGCGAAGCCAAGATCATGTGCTCGGGCATTTCGGCGGTGGGACTGGTGGAACGCTGGCGGCGCAAAGGCTATAAGGTCGACTTCACCAATGGCTGTTTCGATCTGCTGCATCCCGGCCACGTCTCCCTTCTGACCCAAGCCAGAGCCGCCTGCGACAAGCTGGTGGTCGGCCTGAACAGCGATGCCTCGGTGCAACGATTGAAAGGCCCCACCCGGCCGGTGCAGTCGGAAGCGTCACGGGCGACCGTCTTGTCCTCGCTGTCCACGGTCGATCTGGTGGTGATCTTCGGCGAGGACACTCCGCTGAAGCTGATCGAGACTCTGCGTCCCGACATTCTCGTCAAGGGAGCCGACTACACCATCGACAAGGTGGTCGGCGCCGAACAAGTCCAGTCTTGGGGCGGCAAGGTTGTCCTGGCCGATCTGGTCAACGGCCAGAGCACCACCAACACCATCAAGCGCATGAACGGACACTGACCGTGACGGGGAACCTGACCCAGTTGGGCCAAGCGACCACCCTGCCCGAATCCCCGGACAAGGCGGTGCTGGAGACCGTCCCCAATCCCCATCCCGGCAGCCTGTATCTGGTGCGCTTCAGCGCGCCGGAATTCACCTCGCTATGCCCCATCACCGGTCAGCCCGACTTCGCCCATCTGGTCATCGACTACGCCCCCGAAGGCGCGCTGGTGGAAAGCAAGTCGCTGAAGCTGTTCCTTGGCTCATTTCGCAATCACGGCTCGTTCCACGAAGATTGCACCTTGGCCATCGGCAAGCGGCTGGTGGAAGCCTGCGCCCCCAAATGGCTGCGCATCGGCGGCTATTGGTATCCACGCGGCGGGATTCCCATCGACGTATTCTGGCAGAGCGGACCTCCGCCCGAAGGACTGTGGCTGCCCGACCAAGGCGTACCGGGTTATCGTGGGCGCGGATAGCTCCGTCAAAGACGCCATCCGCGCCAAGGCGCTTGAACTGGGCTTCTCCGAGATCGGCTTTGCCGCCGCCGAAGGTCTACCCCAATGGGGCAAGGACCTGGCCGCCTATGTGGCCGATGGCCGCCATGGCGACATGGTCTGGATGGAAGAGACCCTGGAGCGCCGCGCCAGCCCTCGCGCCTTGTGGCAAGAAGCCCGCTCGGCCATCGTCCTGGGGACCAATTACGCCCCAAAAGGCGATCCGCTGGACCTGACCCGTCACCCTGAATACGGCAATATCAGCATCTATGCCCGCAACCGGGATTATCATGACACGGTAAAAAAACGGCTGAAGGCGCTGGCCCGCTGGATGGTCGAGCGCTGGGAAAACGAACTGAAAGTATTCGTCGATACCGCCCCAGTCATGGAAAAACCCTTGGCGGAACAGGCCGGTCTGGGCTGGCGTGGCCGCCACACCAATATTGTATCCCGGCGCTGGGGAAGCTGGCTGTTCCTGGCGGAAATCTTCACCACCTTGGAGATCGAGCCCGACCCGCCAGAGCGTGATCGTTGCGGGTCCTGCCGGGCCTGTGTCGATGCTTGCCCCACGGCGGCGCTGGACGGAGACGGTCACATGGACCCTCGGCGCTGCATCTCTTATCTGACCATCGAAACCAAACAGGCGATCCCCGAGGATTTACGGGGGCTGATGGGGAACCGGATTTACGGCTGTGACGACTGCCTTGCCGCCTGTCCATGGAATAAATTCGCCACACCGACCCATGAGCCCGACTTCTTGCCCAGGGTTGAACTGACCGCGCCGTTGCTGGCCGATCTGGCGGAGTTGGACGAGACTGGATTTCGCGAAGTCTTTACCGCCTCGCCGGTCAAGCGGGCCGGGCATGAGCGGTTCACCGCAAGCGTGCTGATCGCCATTGGAAACAGTGGGCAAGCCGAGCTGGCCGCCATTGCCCACAGATTGAAAGATAATCCGTCACCCCTGATCCGCACCATGGCCCATTGGGCGCTGATGCGGTTGGGATCATCAGCCCTCGCTGGCCAAGGCCCGAGCCAGCTGTGATAAGGCGTCCTGGTGTTTCTCGTTGGAAATACTGGTGAAATTGCGGGCCAGTTCCAGGCACATACGCTGTCTGGCGCTGAGATCGGCACCCCGGCGGGTCTCCAGCCCTTCATAAAAGAAGCCAACCGGAACCCCCAAAACCTGAGCGATCTCAAACAGCCGCCCGGCGGAAATACGATTGATGCCCCGCTCGTATTTGTGAGCCTGCTGGTAGGTCACACCGATCAGATCGGCCATCTGCTGCTGCGACAAGCCCAGCATGACCCTGCGCTCCCGAATACGGGTCCCCACGTGCCGATCAGTATCGTTGGCACGATTTGCAGGACGGGCAGAAGTTGCTTCGATATCTTGGGGCATATCAGTCAATTCATCACAGATAGTGTTGGTTGATTCTTGTAACTTATTCGATACATCAGGCATAGCGACCGTTCCCTTCACATAGTCGGAATTGGACCGGCGATCAATACGAAACCTTGTCACTTGTGGAAAACCGAATCAGTACCAAAGATATCGCCAATAGGTGTATTTTATATTTATTCTAGTTTCCACCTGACCCGAGCGACTCCAACAAGAGAATTTTCAGAACTCCCGAATAGACATGGCAACTCCCGCCCGGAACAAACAGGGCGGCATCAGACATGTCCGCTAAAGATATATGCTCGGGCTACACAGCTAGGTCGAGATTGTGGCTTGACGACAGCGACGCTCCGGCGGAGGTGAGGAATTCCACCCCAAAATCTTGCCCGGGGGGAGAACTGGCCTCGACGGCCTTGGCGTAAGCGTCAATCCCGGCTTGAACTCTCGATGTGACGACGGCACCGCTTGCGCTTTCTCCTCCCAAATCCTGAGCCAGGGACTGGGTGACAAAAGTGGAAGATTGCGGGCTGGTCTGCTGCGCGTCGCCCCGGACGGGAGCATTGAAAGAAGATGAAGAGGAATCGTCTTTTTTCTGATTAAGCGGGAACTCCTCGCGTTTTTGCGAGGCCGAGCGGCGAAACTGAACGACGGAATCGGGAAAGTCGTAACGGGGTTGAGTCGCCAAAGCGGCAGCGACACCGCCCAAAGGGGCAGCGCCTTGCACGCCGCGAACACGCGATGCGCCATCAAATCCGTTGACACCGTCAACCGACACCCGCACCTCCCCATCAGAGGATTACTCTTTTAAGACTACGCCTGGACGCGGGTGATTCGCAATCACGTTAAAAAAGAGGGCACGTTAAAAAAGAGGGCAGGGCAACGAACTCAGGTGAACGAAAGATAGCGACACGGACCACGCCATTTTGAGCGCTGAGGACACCACCAGTCGCTGTCATGCGCGGGCTTGTCTGCATCTTCCGTCTGCGTCAGCGCACGAGCAAACCAGATTCAATGCGATTGAAACGCGCCCCTACTTTGCGACAATAAGCCCCTTGGCGGTGTCCTCGTGATATTCGCCGAAGAACTTATATTCGCCAGGGTCCAGACGCCCCAGGACCAACCGCACCTCGGTTCCGGGCAGCACGATTTTCTCGCGGCGAAGGGGCTTGCTTTCAAACTCTTCCGGTTCGGAATCCTCGTTGCGAATCACCAAGATGATCTTGGTCTTGGCCGGAACTTCAAGCCGATCGGGAATGAAGCGATGATCCTTGATCGTAAGCTTGACCAGCACCTCTTCCGCCGCCCCAGCCGGAGCAGCCGCCAGGAGTCCGACGGATATCAAGACCGTGGCAGCGATACGATTCAGCATAATTGGCCTCCCTATGATTTGCGAATAGGTCTCAGTTGCATACCCTTTGTCTTAACGACTATCCCACAAGATGTAAATGGATATTTTTTGGCATTGCGCCGTTGACAGAAGGAGGGGGGAGTTGTATCCAAAATGCAATCGCGAGTCACTCGCAATTGCATTTTACAGATAAGGACCCGCCATGAATTTCGGACACCGCCTTCTTCTTGGCCTTGGGCTGGCCGCCGCCAGCTTCTTGGGCACGTCCCCATCAGCCCAAGCCGTTGAATACCCCATCGGCGCCCCGGAAAACCGTTACGGCATGGAAATCGGCGCCGTCTATCTCCAGGCGGTGCGCATGGAACCCGATGGCATGATGCTCCAGCCGGAACAGTCGGACATCCACCTGGAAGCCGATATCCATGCCTTGCAGGGCAACCCCAACGGCTATCCCGAAGGCTTTTGGATTCCCTTCCTGATGGTGACTTATGAACTGGTCAAGGAAGGCACCGGTGAGGTCGTCAAGGGCGAAATGATGCCCATGGTCGCCAGCGACGGCCCCCATTACGGCGACAACATCAAATTGCCCGGACCGGGCAAGTACAAGATGACCTATGTTATCTATCCGCCCAACGCGCCCGAGAATCCCCATGGCAAGCATTTCGGCCGTCATACCGACCGCCAGACCGGGGTGCGCCCGTGGTTTCCCACCTTCAAGCTGAACTATGACTTTGTCTTCGCCGGTGTTGGCAAGAAGGGTGGGTACTGATGCGCGACTCTCGACTTCTCCCGGTCATGGCTGCGGCAGCCCTGCTGTCCGCCACCATGCCCAATATGGCGGCTGCCGCCGTCGATCCCACCACCGCCGAACTGCTGCGAGAGGTCAAGCGCCTGTCGCAGCGGCTGGAAGAGCTGGAACGCGCCAAGGCCGCTCAGGCTCCGGTGGAAGAGCGGGTCAAAAAGCTGGAAACCGACAAGGCCAGCCTGGACAAGGCCATGGGCCAAGAGACCATCAGCGAAAATGAACCAGAGATCGCCGCCCGCCTGAAAGCGGTAGAGACCGAGGCGCTCAGCTACAAAAAAGGCTCCAAGGTCATTGATGTTCTGGGCGGCATCAAGATCGGCGCCGGTCTGACCACCGTCGGCCAGAACATGGTCGGCCAGCAAGCGGACAAGGAAGGCCAGCTGAATTGGCGCGGCGATGTGACCATGACCATTCCCGCCGGTAATGTGGGTAATTCCAAGGGCACCATCTACACCCATCTGAGAATGGGGCAGGGTCGAGGTCTTCAGGCCATCCGCAACAGCTATTCCTCGCCCAACGCCACTGCCTTCCAGCGGCCTGGGGCGGATAATTCCGATGCTGCCATTGATCTTGCCCAAGCCTGGTATCAGTTGGACATGCCCATCGGCGATAATCCTAAAACGGCGAAGAGCCATATGGAGATCACCGTCGGCAAGATGGACCCGTTCGGCTTCTTCGACCAGAATCTGGTGGCAGGAGATGAAACGCGCGGCTTCATGAATCAGGCCCTGGTCCACAATCCCCTGCTGGATGCTGGCGGCGATATGGGCGTTGACTCCCTGGGCTTCACCCCCGGCCTCCGGGTGGCTTATGTGAACGAGACCGACAAACCGCTGACCTGGAAGCTGTCGGCAGGTATGTATGAGACTGGCAATGGCGCAGCCTTCCAAAACTCCGCCGACTTCCCCTTCCGCATCGTTCAGGCCGAGACCACCCAACGGTTCTTCGGCGGGCTTGAAGGGAATTACCGAGTCTATGGCTGGCACAACGGCCGCGCCACCAATTTTGACGGCAAGCGCGCCGCCCATACCGGCATCGGCCTCAGCCTGGACCAGAAGGTAGATGACTACGTCACCCTATTCACCCGTTATGGCTATCAGGTGAAGGGCAATCCCCGCTTCGACCAGAGTCTGACCTTCGGCGGTGAAGTGGGCGGCTCTTATTGGGGACGCGGCACCGATGGATTGGGCCTCGCCATGGGCGTTTCCCACACCTCGAAAGCCTTCCGCAAGAAGTCCGATCAGGTCGATCTCGACAGAGACGAAACTCCTGACTACGGCTATAAAGCCCTGGCTTTCGAGCAGTTGATGGAAGTTTATTACCGCTATCGGGTCATGCCGCGCTTCGATGTGACGCCGGACTTCCAGATCATCCGTCATCCCGGTGGCGATCCCTCCACCGCCGTGGGATATGCCCTCGGCATGCGTGGTCAGTTGACCTACTGATGAGAGTTCATGACTAACATGAAAAGAACTCGGCTGGCGTGGTTGGGCGATGTGATGGCCCGCCACGCAAGGGCGATCCAAATCTTTCAATGGGGTATGGTGGCGGTCTACCTATTCTTGGTGACCGCCCCTGCCTTTTTGCCCACCCCGGATGATTCCAAGCATATCTGGGATAATCTGGTGCTATTCGCCCAGTTCGCCTTCTGGGGCGTGTGGTGGCCTTTTGTCATGGTCAGCATGCTCTTCATGGGCCGGACGTGGTGCGGAGTATTCTGCCCGGAAGGGGCCATGACCGAATGGGCCAGCCGCCGAGGCCTGGGACGCGCCATCCCCCCATGGCTGCGCTGGAAGGGCTGGCCCTTCGTCGCCTTTGTCTGCACCACCATCTACGGGCAGATGATTACCGTCTATGAATACCCCAAGGCCGCCTTTCTGATCCTGGGAGCCTCCACGGTGATGGCCCTGGGGATTGGGCTGGTCTATGGCCGGGGGCTTCGAGTGTGGTGCCGTTATCTCTGCCCGGCCAGCGGCGTCTTCTCGCTGCTGTCGCGCCTTGCCCCGGTCTATTTCCGGGTTGATTCCGAAGCCTGGAGCGCCGCGCCGCGTATCCATGCCGTCAACTGCGCCACCTTGGTCAATGTGAAGACCATCAGTGGCGGGGGGTCGTGCCATATGTGCGGGCGCTGTTCCAGCCACCGCGACGCCGTGACCCTGGCCCCGCGCCTTCCCGGTTCCGAGGTGATTCAATTACCGGCCCGCGAAGTCTCGGCCTGGGACATCATTTTACTGCTGTTCGGAGTGATGGGCGTGGCAACCGGAGCCTTCCAGTGGTCCATGTCGCCCTTCTTCATCGCCTTGAAACAAGGTCTGGCCGCTCTGCTGGTCGAGCACGATATTATCTTTCCCATGACCACCACCCTACCGTGGTGGTTGCTGACCAATTCGGAAGAAACCGGCGAGATGTTCAGTCTGCTGGACGGCTTCTGCCTGATCTCCTACATCACCGCCAATTCCCTGGTCATGGGAAGCATCGCCTTGGCAGGTCTGATGGCGGCCGCCAGAATTTCCGGTGATCCGAAATCAGTCTGGCGCCTGGGCTATGGCCTGATCCCGCCGGGGGCTGTCGGCCTATTGGTAGGCCTCAGCTCCATGACCCTGACTCAGTTGGCTGGTGAAGGCGTCTCGTTTGCCTGGGTTCCCGATGCCCGCGCTGGACTGCTGATCTTAGGCCTGGGATGGAGCGCGATCCTGATGTGGCGAATTCTTCCCCGACAGAATAAGCCTTTGGCTTGGCTGGCCGCCATGGTGGGAGGCTTTGCCCATGCGGGACTGTGGGCCGTCGCCTTCTTCATATGGTAAAGAGGGGGCGCATACTTATAGGTGAAGTAATACATATAGTAAGCGCATAAGTTTAGTTTTGCGTTACTCCATATACTTTGCGTCCGATCATGATACTATCGCCATATCGACATGTATCATCATACTTTGTCACAGTGCGCATCGCGGTATAAGTGGAAATTGGGGATTCTGACTTTGCCTGACTCGGCCTTGAGAGATCTTGTACCAGCTCACCGTTTTTGTGAAATACCATGAGCAAGCGCCTTGCTTTCACGCAGCCACCTGTTGATACCGGCGAAGGCTGGTTGTTGCAGGTGGTCTCTGGCACCCCGGTTCCCACCTTCGTGATCGACGCCCATCACCGCGTCACGCACTGGAATCGCGCCTGTGAGATGGTCACCGGCACCAAGACGGCCGATGTGGTGGGCACCACCAGGGCCTGGGCTCCGTTCTATCCTGATCCCCGCCCCGTCATGGCCGACCTGATCCTTGACGGCAGTTTCGAAGCCGAGGGAGACCGCTATTACGGCGGAAAATATCGCCGTTCAGAGCTGGTGGCGGGAGCCTGGGAGGCAGAGGACTTCTTCCCCCATTTCCCCGATGGCGGCAAGTGGCTGGCCTTCACCGCTGCACCGCTTCATGACGATCACGGCCGCCTTGTGGGCGCCATCGAGACGCTCCGTGACGTCACCCGCGAAAAGCACTACGAGGCCAAACTAAGCCATCAGGCCAGCCATGATGAATTGACCGGCCTGGCCAACCGATCCCTGCTGACCGACCGCATCAATCACGCCCTGACTCATGCCCGCCGCGACACCAAGCTGATGGCGGTGGTCTTCATCGACCTCGACCATTTCAAAGTAGTCAACGACACACTGGGCCATGCGGTGGGAGACGAACTGGTGCGCGAGATCGCCAGACGCCTGACCATGGCGGTGCGCGAAGGCGATACCGTCGCCCGCGTGGGGGGCGATGAATTCGTGATCATGCTGTTCTCGCCGGAAACCGAAGACGTGGTGGTCGAGATCGTCAACCGGCTCATCACCGAAGTCTCCCAGCCGGTCAAGATCGACGACCACGATCTGGTGGTGGGGTGCAGCGCAGGTGTGGCGCTTTATCCGCGAGATGGAACCGACACATCCACCTTGCTGATGAATGCCGACGCCGCCATGTACCGGGCCAAGGACAGCGGGCGAAACACCTTCCATTTCTTCACGCCGGAAATGAACCGCCGCGCCAATGAGAGGCTGTCGCTGGAACGCGACCTGCGCCACGCCCTCGAGCGCGACCAATTGCGTCTGCTGTTCCAGCCGCAGATCAACCTTGCCACCGGTCAGGTGGTCGGCGCCGAAGCATTGCTGCGCTGGGAGCATCCCACCGAGGGCTTAATCATGCCCACCCGCTTCATTCCCATTGCCGAGGAAAGCGGATTGATCACGCGCATTGGCTTATGGGTTTTGCGCCAGACTTGCCAGGACATGCGCAACTGGATTGACAAGGGGCTTTCTGTTCCGCAGGTGGCCATCAACGTCTCACCCATCCAGTTTCGGGGTGGCAGTTTTCTGCGACAAATCGAAAACACATTGTCGGA
>JAYTWE010000624.1:0-9756 GCA_043744055.1 Magnetospirillum sp. | reverse complement strand
AGCATTCCATCGAATGGAGCCGCGCCTGGGACATCACCCAGCGCTGCTGCGCCTATACCAACCATACGTTACTGCCCGAAGCCCTGGAAACCTGGGCGGTGGATCTGTTCCAGCGGATTCTGCCGCGCCATCTGGAAATCGTCTTCCAGCTGAATCACGAGTTCTTGCAAGGAGTCCGCTATCGCCATCCCGGTGACACCGAACTACTGCGCCGGGTCTCGCTGATCGGTGAAGATGGTGGACAGCGTATCCGCATGGCTCATCTCGCCGTGATCGGCAGCCACAAGGTGAACGGCGTCGCCGCCATCCATACCGGGCTGATGAAAAGCACCATCTTTTCGGACTTCGAACATCTTTCGCCCGGCAAGATCACCAACAAGACCAACGGCGTCACGCCCCGGCGCTGGCTGCTGGCGGCTAATCCCCGGCTAGCCAAGCTTATCACCGGACGGATCGGCGATGGCTGGATCACTGATTTCGACCAGATGCGAAAACTGGAAAAGCTGGCCGACGACACCGCTTTCCGCAAGGAATTCTCTGACGTCAAACGCGCCAACAAAGAAAGCCTGGCCGCAATGCTGGCCCTGCGTCTGGGCGTCGAGGTGGATGTCAACTCGCTGTTCGATGTCCAGGTCAAACGCATCCACGAATACAAGCGTCAGCTGCTCAACGTTTTGCACGTGGTGACCCGCTACAACCGCATTCGCGCCAATCCGCTGCTCAATCCGGTGTCTCGTACCGTCATCATCGGCGGCAAGGCGGCGCCCGGCTATCATCTGGCCAAGCTCATCATCAAACTGGTGAACGACGTGGCTGAAGTCGTCAACAACGACCCGCTGGTGGGGGGAACCCTGAAAGTGGTCTTCGTTCCCAATTACAACGTCTCCTCTGCGGAAATGGTGATGCCCGCCGCTGATTTGTCCGAGCAAATTTCTACCGCTGGAACCGAGGCGTCGGGGACCGGCAATATGAAGATGTCCATGAACGGAGCCCTGACCATCGGCACCTGGGACGGGGCCAATGTGGAAATCTGCGAGGAAGTGGGCGAGGAAAATATGTTCCTGTTCGGCCTGACCGCGCAGGAAGTCGCCCGCAGCCGTATGGATGGTCATGACGCCAGTGCGGCCGTGGCTGCCACCCCGGAATTGGCCCAGGCGCTGGAGATGATCGGATCTGGCTTCTTCTCCCCCGACCAGCCCGACCGCCACAAGCAGTTGGTTGATATCTTGACCACCGGCGGCGACCATTACCTATTGACCGCCGATTACCCCTCTTATCTGGCCGCCCAAGACAAGGTGGATGCTACCTATCGCGATCAGCCGAAATGGACCCGCAAGGCTATTCTCAACGTGGCGCGTATGGGCAAGTTCTCGTCGGATCGCACCGTGGCGGAATACGCCAGGGAGATTTGGGGGGCATTGTAGTGCCCATACTGGAATCTGCCGACCCCGACGATTGGGGCAGCCATCTGTTCGGACTTCGACAGGAAC
Organism: Magnetospirillum sp.; assembly: GCA_043744055.1. Taxonomy (GTDB): domain Bacteria; phylum Pseudomonadota; class Alphaproteobacteria; order Rhodospirillales; family Magnetospirillaceae; genus Phaeospirillum. The sequence goes on along the minus strand of JAYTWE010000624.1, from coordinate 8,266 downwards.
GATGGGACGCGCTGGCGGGCCGGGTATTCTGGATCACCGGCGGCGGCACTGGCTATGGCCGCGCCCTTGCCTGCGCTCTGGGAGCCGCTGGCGCGAAAGTGGCGCTATCGGGACGTCGGGCCGACAAGCTGCAAGAAAGCGCCGATGAAATCCGCGACTTCGCCCCCGACGCCAAGCCGCTGATCCTCCCCCTCGACGTCACCGAATCCCAGGCCTGCCGAGATGCTGCCGAGCGCATCGTCTCAGCCTGGGGACGCTTAGATGGGCTGGTGTGCTGCGCCGCGCTGTCCGGCGGCAATCCAGGGTCGATCCTCGACATGGACGAGAGCAAACTCCGGCGCATGTTCGAGGTCAATGTCTTGGGCCAAGCCCTGCCCTGCCGTGCCGCCATCGGCCCTATACTGCGCCAAGGCTTTGGTCGCATCCTGCTGCTCTCGTCTGGAGCTGGCTGGGGCTTCGCGCCGGAAGTGGGCGTCTACAACGCCACCAAATCGGCGGTCAATGCCATAGGGGCATCCTTAGCGGCGGAAGTGAGCAAAAAAGCCCCGGAGGCCGATATCCAAGTCAATGTCATCAATCCCGGCGAGGCGCTGACCGAGATGAACCGGGGCTCCGTCATCAGCCCCTTCGCGGTCTGCTCCATGGCGTTAACCCTACTCAGCCACCCCTCCGGCGGCCCCAACGGCCGCTTCTTCCATCGCGGCGGTCGCCATCTCGGCTTCGGCGATGTGCCACCCTGGCCGCATCCACTGGATTGAGACCAGAGGCCATACGCTTTGACCTATCACCCTTTATCGGGCTATCGCCCGAACCCATATGTGGTAGTTCCCCGGACCCCTTTGTTTTCTATAAATAAAACAAAGGGAGGTTTGGAGGTTCACCTCCAACTCGGGCCACCTTGTACCGAGAAATGGGGGGCGAGAGCCCCGGAAAGGTCAATCATTAGGACCGTTGGACTGAGATGGCTTACTGGCACACTTTATAATCCTCGATGACCTCGTTATGAACCACCTTGGCCTGCTTGGTGAAGGCGGCATAGCCCTTCTTATCCAGGTCATTCAATAGATCGTCGATATTCTCGCAATATCCGATAGTGCGGGGGACATTGCGGGCATAAGTCACTAAGCGGCCATCGGCATGGTTCATCTTGACCTGCCAGTCCTCGGGATATTCCCGCTGCCATGCCTTTTTGCGTTTGTCGTTGGAGGCCTTGAACTTGGCGCCGCTGGCGGCCTCGAACTTCTGCCACATATTGAAGGTACCGATCACATAATTGCCGTCACAGCGGCGTGCGGCTTCGCGCATATAAATGCCGTGGCGAATCTCACGTTCTGCATTGACCTCGGGGGCGGAAAGGCAATTCTTCGCCTTGGCCGCCATGGCGGATGTCCATGGCAGCAACACAGCAGCTATGGCGAGGACGAGGATTGGACGGCGCATGAACTCTCCTGTCGGGGACGAACCACCGCATTATGCCGCGCCGCCCGCCGTGCCGCCACTACCCGCCATCCCAGCAGAGCCACGAGAATGGCAGCATGGATCATGGGCTCGGTCAGATCCTTCTTCACCATCATCCAGTGGTGGGTTACTCCCAATGGAACGATGACATAAACCAGCTTGTGCAGATTACGCCACCGCTTGCCGCCCAGGCGGCGGATCATGGCATCGGTGGAGGTCAACGCCAGGGGCAGCAACAGGACCACGGCTCCCATGCCGATAGTGATGTATTTACGTTTAACGATCTCGCGCCCGATGGCGGACCAGTCAAAGAACTGATCCAACCCGATATAAGACAACAGGTGCAAGACCACGTAGAAGAAGGCGAACAAGCCCGACATACGGCGCAACCGCCCCAACCAGGACCAGCCAGCCAACTGGCGCAGCGGCGTCACCGCCAGAGCGATCAGCAGAAAGCGCAACGCCCAATCGCCCAGCGACCGGATCAACGCCTCGATGGGATTAGCCCCCAACCCGCCCGATAGGCCACGCCAGACCAGCCAGCCCAAAGGCAACAGGCACAAGATAAAGACCAGAGGTTTAATCCAATTTTTCCGCATCAGTAATTCACCGCCAGATCCATACCGGAATACAGCCCCGCCACCTGATCGGCATAGCCGTTGAACGGAAGCGTCTCACGCTTGATGAATTCCCCGATGCGGCGTTCCTTGCCTTGGCTCCAGCGAGGATGATCCACCTTGGGATTCACATTGGCGTAAAAGCCGTATTCCCGTGGAGCCGACTTCATCCAGGTGCTGCGGGCGGGCGTCTCGCTGAAGCGGATGGAGACGATGGATTTGATGCTTTTGAAGCCGTATTTCCACGGCACGACCAGACGGATAGGAGCCCCGTTCTGTGGCAGCAAGGTCTCGCCATAAAGGCCGACCGCGAGCAAGGTCAGTGGATGCATGGCCTCGTCAATGCGGAGGCCTTCGATATAGGGCCAGTCCAACAGCTTGGAGCGTTGGCCGGGAAAACGTTCCGGGTCCACCAGAGTGGTGAATTCCACGAATTTGGCCTTGGAATTGGGCTCGAACCGCTTCAACACATCGGCCAAGGGAATGCCAATCCAGGGGATTACCATGGACCAGGCCTCGACACAGCGTAGGCGATAGATGCGTTCTTCCAACTGATGCGGCTTCATCAGATCCTCGAATCCGATCATCCCCGGCTTGGCGCATTCGCCACCGATACTCACCATCCAAGGCTTAGACACCTTGCCGAAATAGCTGGGAGCCAGTTGGGCGGGATCGCTCTTATCGGTGCCGAACTCGTAGAAGTTATTGTACTGGGTAACGTCCTTTTGCGACGTCAACGCCTCGTCGAGCCTGGAGCCGCTTTTGGTCACACCGGTCAGAACAGCGGCAGCGGCGGGGAAGGCGCTTGCCGCCACGGCACCGCCCGCCCCCAAGGCCAGGAAGCGACGGCGATCAAGCCACAGGCTCTTATGGGTCACTTCCCATTCCCGGATGCCCGGCTGTGATTTCAGCACCATGTTCATTCTCCCAGAAGCGGTCATGACAGATATTCGCCTCACCTGCCCCAAGGGTTACATGGGAAGCGAAACCGTTCAGATCAAATATCCTTGCCGCAAATGGACTTCACCGCCCGCCATTCCGACTCCCGCAAGGAGGGCGGCAGAGATCTCCGGTCGGGAGCCGCATCCATGGCTTCAGCCCGCTTGCGGGTCTCAGGATGAGTATTGAGCCAGGCGGGCAGCAAGCCCGCCGCACCGCGCTCGGTCTCCTCCAGCCGCCGAAAGAAGGTGGAGAAGCCCGCCGCGCCGATCCCGGCTTGCCTCAACAAAACCAAAGCCCCCTGATCGGCGGCGGCTTCGTCGTCGCGGGTATAGGCCGAGGCCAGAACCGTGGCCGCGCCGCTGGCCACAATCCCAGAGGCATCGCCGGTCATTAACGTCACCAGAACCCCCACGCCCAGCCCCCGGATCAGATTGGCGGCGGGATGACGTTGACCGATATGGGTCAGTTCATGGGCCAGCACCCCGGCCAGTTCATCCGGGCCTTGGGCCAGATCAATCAGGCCGCGAAAAACGATGATCTCGGTTCCCGGCAGAGCCAAGGCATTGACAGCGGAATTATCGAGGATACGCAGACTCACCCCGCGCCGATCATCGGGCAACCCAGCCGCCAACCGCTCCACCAGACGGTTCAGCGCCTCGATTCCGGCGGGAGAGCGGCACACCCGCATGTTGCGCTCGAACCCAGCGGCGATCTGACGACCCCAACCGCGCTCCATCTCCACCGGCACCAACACCGTGGCGTAACGGGCAAAACCGGGCAGCGCCAGATAAAGACCGATCAGCACCGCGACCCCCAGCATCAGCCCGCCGGGGATTCGCCACGAAACCCTTCGCCGCACCGCCGTTGCCGGAGCAAACTCGCGCACAAAAACCGCATCCTCCACGCTCAGGCGGGAATCGGGCTCGGCGCGACAGCGCATCCGCACCCCCTTGCCGTCAGGAAGTGCTCCATCATCCACCAGATCATCGGTCTTCCACACCGCGATCAGAAATCCGTCCTCGCCCCGGATTTCCACCCCAGCGGGCAAGGCGCGCACCCTCACCTTACGGCTGACGGCGCTTTTACCATCATTGAAACGGCCCGGCTTATCTGTGTCGAGCATTAGAACTCCCCGGCTCCGTCCAACACCGAGATCAATCCCTCGCCAATCTTGGGAGTGGTCTCCAGGTTTTGGTGAATGGCGGCAAAATCAGGTACACCGTCCACTCCCAACACATCACAGGTAAACCGAAAGGTCCGCAACGCCGCCCAAGGCCGCAGCATTCCCAGGCTGAAAACCGAGATCAAGCCATTGCCGAAAGCCAACCGAATCAGCTTCCACGTGGTGATATCAGCTTGGAACCGGCACCCCTCGAACCGGGTTCCTCCCACCAAGGCACGGTAAAAGGCGGCGCGATACCACACCCAAGGGAGCATCAGAACCAGAACCGCCCCCATCAGCACCAGAGGGAGAAAGCCGATCATGGACTCGTCCAGCTCACCGGTTTCCACCGCCTCGGCAACCCATTGCCAAAGGGCCAGCCCCATCACGCCGAAATAGGCCAGGGCACTCAGCCAGACCAACAGAAAACGGCCATAGAGCCCCGCAACGCCGCTATCACAACTGAAATGCCGGTCTCCGAAACATGTATTGTTCATGCGGTAGCGGGCCAGCCACATCTCGCCCCAAGGCCAAGCCCAGCCCAGGGTCAAAGGCACCAGAAGCCATACCGCCAGCGCCCGGAAAGCATAACCCCAGGACGATCCGGTCTGACCGCCCCGGATGCCGCGCCACTTGGTCCGCGTCAACTGATAACGCCGGGCACGAAACAACCCTGCCGCCACCAGGAATACGGTCAGCGGGTAAAGCACGGACAGCATGACCATGCCTTGCGGATCACCGGCCACCACCAGCCCTTGCGCCACGGTGAACAAAAAGCCCAGCGGCAGATAGATCACCACCAGCGCCAGGAGAAATCCCAGGAACAGCTCCTTACCCGTGCCGGTATATTCCGCCGGATCGTTCCAGGCCACCACGCCGCCCCACAACTGCTGACGCACCTTGGTGCGGCCCCAGAACCGCCAGATGGATAAGGTGGCGATGGACAAGATCAAATTGACCAAGGCCAGCCCGATCATAGCAAGGCTTCCACCGTGATGACGAAATGGTCGCTGAATCGGAATATCAGAACTCACCGGCATCCTCCATTGGAAAGAACAATCAAGCTAACCCCGGCACGCTCCCAAGGCCATAGAGCGTTTTTCAATCACATTGAAACACGCTCTCTTAGCCCGAGCGGCACTTGAGCCCAGAAAAAGCGGAGCTTTTTCCGCCTCAGGCAAAGCTAGGCCGTTCGCGTGTGAACGCGAAACGGTCTAGCCTTCGCCGCTGTGCCAGCCTTATGCTAAACTCTTCGCCCAATCTGCTGGAGGAGGCCCCGTTGAGCGATTTCCCCGCATTGATGCTGGACGAGGAAGGCGGCAAGGTCCGTGCCTCCATCCGCCGCCTGTCCAATTCCGACCTTCCCGCTGGCGATGTCACCGTCAAGGTCGATTACTCCACCTTGAACTATAAGGATGGACTGATCCTCAACGGCCTGGGACGGCTGGTGCGGGTCTATCCCCATGTTCCCGGCGTGGATTTCTCGGGAACGGTAGAAGCCTCGGACTCGGCCCAATACAAGCCCGGCGACAAAGTGATTCTCACCGGTTGGCGAGTCGGCGAAACCCATTGGGGCGGCTTTGCGGCCAAGGCCCGCGTCAAATCAGAATGGCTGGTTCCCCTGCCCAAGGATTTCACCACCCGGCGCGCCATGGCGGTGGGAACCGCCGGTTTCACCGCCATGCTGGCGGTGATGGCGCTGGAAGATCACGGCTTGCGCCCCGCCCATGAGGGAGAGGTTCTGGTCACCGGAGCCGCCGGAGGATTGGGCAGCATCGCCGTAATCTTACTCTCCAAGCTGGGCTACCGGGTCGCCGCCTCCACCGGGCGGGCCAGCCAGCACGACTATCTCCGCTCACTGGGGGCCTCCACCATCGTGGACCGGGCCGAAATCGGATCACCGCCCGCCAAGCCGTTACTCAGCGAGCGCTGGGCCGGTGTGGTGGACAGCGTCGGCGGAGCAACCCTGGCCCATTGCCTCGCCAGTCTGCGCATGCGCTCGGCCATAGCATCTTGCGGCAATGCCGGCGGCGTGGAATTCGCCAGCACCGTGCTGCCCTTCTTGCTGCGCGGAGCCTCTATCCTGGGGATCGATTCCGTCATGTGCCCCCTGCCCCGCCGCTTGGAAGCCTGGAAACGCCTGAGCGAGATTCTGCCGGGTGATCTGCTGGATTCACTGACCGCCGAAGCCCGGCTATCCGAACTGCCCGAACTGGGAGCCAAAATTCTGAAAGGCGAAATCAGGGGGCGGGTCGTGGTTGACCCGAATAAATAGCCGATTTCCGCCGCTTCACCGCCCAGATAAAGGCGATGGCGGTCAGGTTCATGACAAAGGCATAGACGATGCTGGGCACCATCATGGCGTGGTTGTCCAGCAGCGTCACCGCCACGAAAATCCCCAAGGCTCCGTTCTGAAGGCCGTTTTCCATGACCACCGCGATACGATCAGTCATCTCCAGCCGCAATCCCGAGGCCAAGACCCAGGCTCCGCCCATGGCCAATAGATTCAAGACCAAGGCGGCAGGAACCACGTCGCTCACGTGATCCACCAGGGTCTGACGCTGGCTGATAAAGGCTCCCACCACGATCAGGGCGAACAGCAAGGTCGCCACCGGTCGCGCCGCCTTACCCAGACGCGCCGCCAGTTCAGGACGGAAGTGCTGGATACCAAGCCCCAGCAGCAAGGGCACCGTATCCACCAGGAAAATCCCCAGAGTCATGCGCCCCACCGGAATCTCCACCGACCGGTCGTAACCGGCAAAAACCGCCAATCCCAGATTGACCAGCAAAGGAACACTCAACGTCGCGGCCAGACTGGTCAGGGCGGTGATGGTGGCGGCCAAGGCGATGCGCCCACCCGCCATATGAGTGAGAAGAGCCGAAGTTACTCCGGCCGGGCATGCGGCCAGCAAAATCATACCCACGGCGAAATCAGCCTGAGGCTTCCAGACCATCACCACCGCCAACCCCGCCAGCGGCACCAGCAGCAGCTTTGCCGCCAGCCCCGCCATCATGGCTTTGGGCCGAGAGAAGATCAGACGGAAATCGCCCCCATTCATGGTCAGGCCCATGGCGAACATGATAAAAGCCAAAGCCGCGGGCAAGGCCGCCTGGGTTATCATATGAATGACGATCTAAAGACTGTGGGCTCCGCCCACGCCCGCAAAGGGTCTCGGACCCTTTGATCCCATTGGCTTAATTCAGTGAGGTCAAGGAGGAGATCCTCCTTGCGGGTGAAGGGCAGAGCCCTTCGTTCTTTCGAGCGATAGCCCGACATGAGCCTCATAAAACCCGCCAACATCACAACACCACACCCACAGCCAACAGAGCCGCCACGATCAACTGAAGACGGGCGGTTGAGGCCAAGATGGAGTTGAAAGCCGGTCCCCGCACCTCGCCAACGAAACGGCGGAACAAGAACAAGGCCAGAGGCACCGCGCCCAAGGTCAAGATACCGCCCGACGGCCCCAAGGGTGAGGCCAGCAATCCCATGGGCAGCAAAATCAACACGCCATAGATCAGCTTGCTGGTCTCGGCCCCCGCCAGAATGGCCAGAGTGCGTCGCCCGGCAAGGCGGTCAGGCTCCATATCGCGATAATTATTGGCCATCAGCACCGCCGCCGCCAAGGACCCCACGGCAATCCCCACCACCGCCGCGATGGCGGTCATGGACTGAGCCTGAAGATAATAGGTCCCCCCCACCGCTCCGATGCCGAAAAACGCGATGACGAAAAGCTCGCCCAACGGCGTATAGGCGATGGGGCGCGGCCCGCTGGAATAGCCCCACCCCGCCGCCAGCGAAGCCAGCCCCAGGGCGATGATGGGCCACCCGCCCAACCAAGTCAGATAGAGCCCCACCACTGCGGCAAGTCCGAAACAGATCAAGGCGGCGCGACGCACCCGTTCGGGCGAGGCCCAGCCCAGAGCGGTTACCCGAGGAGGGCCTTGACGCATAGGCTGGTCGCCGCCACGCACGGCATCCCCCACATCATTGTAAAGATTGGTCCCTGCCTGGATCGCCAACGCACCGACCAGGGAAGCCAGAAGCGGCCGAGGGTCCAGCGCCCCGCTGTCATGAAAAGCCAGA
>JAYTWE010000623.1:0-3735 GCA_043744055.1 Magnetospirillum sp. | reverse complement strand
TATCTGCCCGCCTCGGGCATTGCAAGCGTGACCTTGCCCAAGAAGTTTCCTGTTGCACATCGAAGATAGTTCGTGAGATATCTCCTGCCGAAGTTATTGCCCAGACTCACCCTCACGAAAGAGAGTTCATTATGAAGAAGGTCCAGCCCCTCACTGCCCTCCGCACCACCCTGAACGACCTCTGCGCCAACGCCATTTCTGGCGAGTGGCATTCCCAGGGCAACAAGATCTACACCACGTCCCTGCCCATGAAGGCGTTCCAGGGTTGGAACAGCTTACCCACCAATCACCTCCTGGCTGAGGTGACCATCGACAAGGACATGGACGACATGGCCGCCACGGAGCTGGATTTCGATCCCTCTTCCATCGCGGCTACTGCCCGTCTGATGGCCGAGGCACGCACGGCCATCCCCGCGCTGCTGACCTACATCGACGAGATGGAGCAGAAGCTCGACGCCGCCAAGTAGTCGTCGACCACGTTGCAGCGGGCGGCCAAGAAGTGGGCCGCCCGCCGTAGCCCCCCGAAAATTTCAGAATCCAGAAACGTGGCCCCGAAACCAGGGGCTCCGAAGGAGGTACCTATGGGACCTAATTGGATGCTGTCCATGTATGGCTTTAACGCGGATACCGGCCACATCGCAGTGCCGGAGAAAGCCGAAAATCGACTGAATACGATGGTGAACGAGCTTCTTCGAACGAAGAAACTCTTCGCCATCTATATCCCTCAAGGCACCTTGATTGGCCACCATCCGGGTCATAGCCGTGGACGTCTCGCTGGTGTCGCGCGGCTTAAAGAGTTGCCTCCCGGAAAGTCAATGCGTGACTATTCTAGCCTAGACTTAGATGGAACCCTGCGCTGGCCGCTCGGATGGCCTTGCGAAGCGGTTTACGCCCCGCCCGCAGACGAAACCCCAATGCTTCGATCTATAATTGAGCCGCTGCACGGAATCGGTTCTTTTTCCGATTATGTGGCGCAATTCAAATTCGGCCCGTTCCGCCTTAGCCCCCAGGTTGCGTCTGAGATAGCCAAGGCATTCGACCGTTTTCCTCGCCTTCGATAAACGCGCCACTCGTCCGATCCCGATCACGTCCGCATTGCCACACGGCCCGACCCTCCCAAGTCGGGCCATTATCGTTCTTGCCCATGCCCATGGCCATGGCCCAACACACCACGGCACCGCCATCGAGAGCCGCCCGGCGGCCCACCCAGGGCACAAGGCCCCACGGTGGCAGCCATAGGCAGCGCGTTGCCGTAGACGGTCGAGACGGCTTCGATTGGCCGGGGCTGGGATGCTGGTGGTGGTAGCTTGGCACCGGCCACGCACCCGGCGATAACGGGCCTGCATACACTCCGTCGCGGCAATCACGCCGCGTTCACGGAGAAAATCATGCCCACACTCAAGCACCAAGCGGTCATGTCGGCGGCCAAGGTGGTCTACTTCGCTGCGGTTCGTTTGCGGCAGTTGGCTGAGAAGGCTCGGGAGCCGTCGGCGATCAGCGTCGCCAAAACGGTGATCGACGCTATCGAGAGCATCGGCAACAGCCGGTAGACACCCCGCCCCGCCGGTCTCATCCCGGCGGGGCACCCCACACGGTCAGGTCAGCCGCACGCCTTCGCCCTTGCCGTCACCGACAGGAAGGAACTCGACGCCACCGGCCTCCAGCGCCGACTTGACCGCCCGCACCGTGCTCATGCGCGGATCGCCGTGGCAGCTCTCCAGGCGTTTGACCCCGTTGAGCGACAGACCGGCATGGCGGGAGAGGTCTTGCAGCGACCAGCCCAGCAGGACGCGGGCGGCGCGGATTTGGCGGGCGGTGATCATGATGGGTCAGTCCGCCGTCACTGTGGAAACGCATCCATGGCGTCTTTCAAGGCGTCGATCCGGGCGGGCAGGTCCCGGCATTCCGGCGATGCCGGGCCGACGGAGTCGTACTCGGTCGCGCCCCTGGCCCGCTCCGCCTCGCCCTGGTCGAACGCCTCGATCTCCGCCAATATCTCCCGACTGGCCGCCCGGTTGATCAGACCGGCGTAGGCGGCAAGCAGCCCGCCCTCGCCGACATGGCAGCGCAGGGACAGGATCATGTGGCGCCGATACAGCGGGGCGAAAGCCTCGGCGCGCGGAATGTCTCGCTCGGCGATGCGGCGGGTTGACACCGGTTCCGCCACGCTGGCCAGTCTGGCGAGGAGGACGGTGGCATGGGCCGCCCAGATCGCCGCGACCAGGGCGACCACGGCAGTGGCGATTCCCGCCCGCCGCCATCGTCTGGTCCTGGCCGCGTCCCGGACTGGCTCGGCGCAATGCGGGCAGGTCTTCAATCGCCGTCTCCTCGGCCAGGGTGAAGTCACCGTCACCCCAACCGGGAATGGAATTCCCCCGCCAGGGCAGCCGAACGATAACGGCAACAACTGGCCCTAACAAGGTTCTTTTAGTCCCTCATGCTGTTCCTTTGCCGACACTGCCCCTCTCATGGAGGGATGATCTCCTCTCGTCAAATCCGTGCCGCCAGGGCACTCCTCGGCTGGTCGCAGCAGCAGTTGGCCGACCAAGCCATTCTGTCGATCAATGCTGTCAAGCGGCTGGAGAACGGTCAGGCCGATTCGCGCATGAGCACCGTGATGGCGATCAAGGCGGCGCTGGAGAAGGGCGGGGTGGAGTTCGTGTCACCGCGCGGCGGCAAGGGCGAGGGCGTGGTGCTGGCGGTGGGGTAGCTTATTGCCCGGCACCAAGCCGCCCGACGGCCCGCCCAGACCCGGTTGGCAGTGGCGGGTAGTGTGGTGGCCGGTGGGGTGCTGTAGGGGGTCGATGGGGCATGGATAGGGGGCAGGACGACATTCCAGGTCAGTTTCCGCTGGCAATCCTTACAGGATGTAGGCGAGTCTATTACAAATATTGAGAACGATTCCTCATGTGGGTGAAGTCATGTCACTAACGCCAGCCTTGCCGGGTATGTTTGGGAGAAGTTCCTCTTTTTATAACGTTATATCAGATATAGTGAGAGACAGAAGGCTTATTCACAAAATTGACAGCCGCATTTTAAATCACGACCTCACAAAAAACTCACGAATGACATTGTGGGAAAGGTTTGGGTTTAATGTTTTAGTTGGAGTCATCTGCGGATCTGAAGTAGCCACCCATGAAATATCACGCGCCATGATCGATTTCCCGGAAGTTGTTACAAATCGTATTTTTCAATTTAACGAGTTTGTCGAGGTTTATGCCCGTGTATACGTGGAGTCGGGACAATCTAATAAGGTTACTGGGCAAATTGCCTCAGCGGTAAAGAACGACTTTGGCTTTGCCCCTCTCGCGCACGAAATGAGCATTGCAAAAAACTACTATGACATGGGTCTGCGCGTTAACTTTACCGATCTCGGAGATGAGGAGCGATTTGATTTTTTAATTTCAAATGGGGACATAGATGTTGCGGTAGAGTGCAAGTGCATTCAATCAGATACCGGCCTGCCCATAAAAAACCACTGCGTTGATTTGGCTTATATCGGCATGCGAGATACCATCATCAACAACAGGGATATATTTTCAAACTCTGCAATTATGTTTGACATAGAGAGTCCAATATCATCACCAGAATCTCTATCTGAATTACTGGATAGTGCGGCAGATAGACGCATCGGAGTTGGGGGATCGATATCAAACGAGAACGCGAGAATGATAATTTTCGATAAGGCCGATGCATTTTCCACAGACAACTCATTGCCAATTGTCGACACAACTA
>JAYTWE010000622.1:0-3357 GCA_043744055.1 Magnetospirillum sp. | reverse complement strand
CCGGCCTTGCGGATAGCTTCCATGGTCTTGGGACCGTGAGAGCCGATGGTGCGCGCCATGGTGAGGTGTTTCCTATAATATCGGGGTTCAGGCGTCCGGCTTTGCCCGGAACTCCACCTGTGCCGCGAAGACATATCCGACCGAGCGAACCGCGCGGATGGGCAGGTTCTCGCCCGAGGCCGCATTGACCTTGCGCCTGAGCCGCGCCATCACGGCGTCGATGCTGCGGTCGTCATAGCCCCCCACCGCCTTACCTAGCGAAGTTGCGATCAGCTCGCGGGTCACCGATGCTCCCGGTTCGGCTGTCAGGGTTTGGAGCACCCGGTATTCGGCATTGGTCAGCGGCACTTGATGGCCCAGCGGGGTAATCAGCGACCAGCTGGCGCTGTCGAAGCTCCAGACACGGTGAGAGTCGTCGCGCGGTTCTGGCCGCTCGTCTTGCAAGGTATCGCGAAGGCGTCGTGTCAGGCTGTGGATCACAGCCTCCAGTTCCCGGAACTGGACGGGCTTCACCAGATAGGCGTCGGCGCCAGCGGTCAGGCCCAGGACCCGGTCGTCCAATTGGCCTCGCGCTGTCAGCATCACGATTCCCATCTTGGACGATGATCGGAGTCTTGCCGCGATGGAAAAGCCGTCCTCACCCGGCAGATTGACGTCAAGGATCAAAATATCGGGAGCCATGGTGGGAAGAATAGCATCCAGTTCAGCGCCGGACCCCGCCCGTTTGACATTCATGCCCACCAGGGAGAGGTAGCGGACGATGGACCCACATAAATCGGGATCATCTTCAACGACGATGACGTTAATCATGAAGCCCCATATCCTGATGCTGACTCGTCAGAGGCCTAAGTATAGGGCAAGGGTGGTATTTCAAGGCAATACTCTTTCCGGTTGGTGGACAGGAAGCCAAACCACGAACGTCGCTCCCCGCCCCGGCAAGCTGTCTACCGCGATGCTGCCGCCATGAAGGTCGACGATCCGGCGGACGATGTAAAGGCCCAGTCCCGCGCCGCGAATACGATCGGCCTTGGTGGAGCGGAAGAATTTCTCGAAGATCCGGGGTTGTTCTTCCAAGCTGATGCCGGGGCCGCGATCAGAGACGCTGACCATGACACCCTCGGTATCGCCAGCGATGCGGACTTCCACCGGAGAGTCGGGTGGGGAGAACTTAAGTGCGTTGTCGATCAGATTGGAAAATGCGATGCGCAGCAAGGTCTCGTCGGCATGGATAATCAGCGACTGATCCACTTTCAGCAGCAGGTGGCGGTTTCCCACGAAGGGCTGCTTGTCATCGCACAAATCAGCCAGGGTCTGGTCGAGGGCGCATGGGCCGATCCGCAGGGACATGGAGTTTGACTCCAGCCGGTCATCGGCCAGACAGACATCAATCAGGTCGGACATGCGGCGCACCGCGCGGCCGATCTTCGAGACTTCGTCCTGCGCTTCCTCATCGGATTTGGTGTAGATGCCCACCAGTTGCGAGGCTGCCTCGATGATGGCCAGGGGAACCCGGAATTCGTGGGAGACCATGGATAGGAAGTTGCGCTGCTCGCGCATGGCCTGATGACCGGCCTCTAGTGCGGTTTCCGACCGCAGACTGGCCAGACGCAGGGATTCTTCCAACTTCTTGCGGGTGGAGATATCGTTCAGGCAGACCAGGACGGCGTCTTGGTTGAGATAGGTGAAGCGAACCGCCGACAACAAGGTCCACCGCTGTTCATCGGGAAGGCGGCGGATCAGCAATTCCGCGCCCAGGACGCAGCCGGTTTCGCGGAGCTTCCCCATCATGTGGCGACGCTCCTCGACGTCCACGTAGAAGTCCGCGGTTAAATAGGTAGAGGCCCGTTCCGGTTCGATATTGGTTAATTCAGCCGCCGGCTGGTTGATGAACATGAAGCGGCCTTCGGGATAGCTGACCACCATCATGGGGAAGGGGGCTGCATCGAGAATGGCGCGAACATGCCTCTCGCTTTCCCGCAAGCGGTCTTCCGCCATTCGCCGCTCGGTTATCTCGGCGGCCAAGGCGGCGTTGGTTTCGGCCAATTCGGTGGTGCGGTCGGCAATTCGGCGTTCCAGATGCTGCCCGCTCCGGCGCATGGCGCCCAAGCGGGTGGCGTCGATCCCCGCCGAGCGATGCAAGAGCCCCAGAACCAGAAGCATCATGTGCGGCACCGCAGTGGCCTGGGTTGCCAGTATGCTGAAGGGAGGCGCCGAATAAAGGCCGAGAACGCGAAGAATCAATATGCCGATGGAGAGAAGATAGATCAGAGATGACGCCAAGATGTATCGGGCGGTTTTGTGCCCACGAAGCGATAATATTATGGATATGCCGACTGTTATGGGGAGTGTTACGAGAACGATGATGTTAATGAATTTTGCCACATAATGATAGGCATCAATAAATACAGAAAACAACATTAATGTTGTCGCATATCCAGTGTAGACATATGCGCGGTATGTCTTCGGAAAAAATGTCTCCATATCAAGTATTCTTGCTGTGAATACCAGTCCTGACCCGATGCTGATGCAGACTGTGACTCCGACCATTCCATCGGATATCCATGGTGTATTTATAAATATGTACTGAGCCGTGTAGCCACTCAGCGATAAATGCATCGCTTCGATGGATGCGACATAGAAGCCGTAATACAGATAGAGGGAGTCTCGTTTCAGGCCATATTGAAAACCCGCGAACAAAAAGATGGCGAGGATGCCGCCATTCACAAGCCCGTACAGCAGAGATTCCCGAGTGATTACCGAGACAAAGCCGTCATCGGACCAGATTTTAGCGCTGACCAGAACGGTGCTGGTGGATTGGATGCGCAGATAGAAGCTGTGCGGGCCTTCCATGGGGAAGTCGGGGGGGAAGTCGGGCTTGAAGACGAAGGTCCGGTAGCTGACGGGACGGGTTGAGAACGGCGTCCGGTCTCCGGTCTTGATGGCCGAGAAACCTCCGCTTCCGTCCGGGGAGAACAGCTCCACATGATCGAGATAGGGCATCTCGACCTCCAGCAGCCATTGCTGACGGGAGGTTGAACTGCGCAGGACATCGAAGCGAAGCCAATGAGGGGCAAGGTCATAACCGGCGGCAAGATCTCCCATCAAAGGCTGAAAGCGGGCCGCAATCTCGGGCCGGGTCATGTCGTCGATTGTAAGCGTGCCGCTTTGGTCGCGCAGAACCTGCCAGTGCTCCGCCAGATCTATTTTCGTGACATGGTCTTCAAGCAGGATTGTTTTGGCTTCAGCAGACCAAGCGGCCGCCAAAGTCGCCAAAACCACAGCAACAACAGTCATGATGCCGCCTGAGCGGCGACCCGGAGTAATCATTGCTCCATCCCCAATTTTCGGCTGGATGGT
>JAYTWE010000621.1:0-6251 GCA_043744055.1 Magnetospirillum sp. | reverse complement strand
CGCAATGCCGCTGAACGGGTCAGCGGACTGGTCTCCATTGCCGAGCAGACCAGCCCCGAGCTGCGCCAGGCCACTTTGCGTAATTTGGAAACCACACGGTTTCGAGTGGGCTGGGGTACCGCCTCGGTGGTCCAAGACGATGAAACCATCGGCCTTGCCGCCTATGTGCGCGATGCTTTGGAAAAAGGACTGGAAGGGCGGGAAATCCGCATCTCCACCCGCCCCGCCCCCCTGGGAGGCGCCGCAACCGGCCTCGGCGGCGGTGGTGGCGGCGGTCGCGGTCGCGGCGGGCATATGATGGCCGAGGCTGATATGCCGCACCCGCCATCCCGCAGCTTTCCCCCCGCCCTGCGCATCGCGGTGAAACTCCATGACGGGTCCTGGCTCAATGTTCTGGCCCCATTCGAGTTCGGCGATTCCATGTGGCGGCCCCGCTTCGTGCTTCCCCTGCTGCTGGCCTTGGTGCTGGTCACCGCCGTCGCTCTGCTGGCGGTGCGCAAGGCCACCCGGCCCTTCGCCCTGTTTGCCGCCGCCGCCGAACGTCTGGGCGTCGATGTCTCGGCGCCGCCCATGAAGGAGAACGGCCCGCACGAGGTCCGTCAAGCCATCCAGGCCTTCAACGTCATGCAAAGCCGTATCACTCGCTTTGTTCAAGACCGCACCCAGATGCTGGCAGCCATCAGCCATGACCTGAAGACACCCATCACCCGTTTGCGACTGCGCGCCGAATTCATGGAAGATGACGAGCAGCGCAACAAGATGCTGTCTGATCTGGAAGAGATGGAAGACATGATCGCCGCAACCCTGGCCTTCGCCCGCGATGATGCCGCCAGCGAGCCGCGTCTACGCCTGGATCTGGCCGTCATGGTCCAGGGCATGGTGGAAGACATGGAGGATTTGGGAGCGCCTTGTACCTATAGCGGCCCGGAAACCCTGGTGATCGAAGCCCGCCCCGCCGCATTGAAACGCGCCATGGGCAATCTGATGGATAATGCCGCCAAATACGGCCACTGCGCCCGCCTTGCCCTATCCCAAGGGAATGGCGAAGTCCACCTGACCATCAACGACGACGGCCCCGGCATCCCCGAGGCGGATTTCGAGCGGGTCTTCGCCCCCTTCGTCCGGCTGGAAACGTCGCGGAGCCGCGAGACCGGCGGCTCTGGCCTCGGCCTTGCCATCGCCCGCGCCGCCATCCGCGCCCATGGCGGCGACATCACCTTGGCCAACCGCCCCGAAGGCGGTTTACGCGTCATGGTGAGTCTGCCGCAGGGAGAGTCTCTTTAAACGAAATAGGTCTTCAACGGGGCGAAGCCATTGAAGTTCACCGCCGAGTAACTGCTGGTATAAGCCCCGGTGGACAAAATCCGCACCTTGTCGCCGACCTTCAGCGACAACGGCATGCGATAGCCACACTTCTCATAAAGAATATCGGCGGAATCGCAGGTGGGACCAGCCAGGGCGACGGGGCCGGTCTCGTCATCCTCATAAGGGGTCTCGATCAGATACTTGATGGCCTCGTCCATAGTCTCGGCCAGGCCACCGAACTTGCCCACGTCCAGATAGACCCAGCGAACATCCTCGTCATAGCTCTTGCGGCTGATAAGAACCACTTCGGCTTCCAGCACGCCGGAATTGCCCACCATGCCGCGACCGGGCTCGATAATCATGGCGGGAAGATCATTGCCGAAATGCTTGGTCATGGCATGCATGATGGAATCGGCATAACACTCCATGCTGGGAACGTCGGTGCGGTATCTCGTCGGCAGACCACCACCAAGATTAACCATGCGCAGCTCGATTCCGGCCGAAGCCAGTTCGGTGAACAACATGGCAGTCTTACCCACGGCAATATCCCACTGGGTGACGTCGGTCTGCTGACTGCCCACATGGAAAGAAATGCCATAGGGGTCCAAGCCCAGGTCACGAGCCCGCACCAGCAGATCACGGGCCATATCCACTTCACAGCCGAACTTGCGCGACAACGGCCATTCGGCTCCGTCACACGTCATCAAGATGCGGCAGAACACCCGCGAGCCGGGAGCGGACTGAGCCAGCTTTTCCAGCTCGGCCTCGGAATCGAAGGCGTACAGGGTGACGCCCTTGCCATAGGCATAGGCGATGTCGCGCTGCTTCTTGATGGTGTTGCCGAACGAGATGCGATCAGCCGAGGCACCGGCCTCAAGGCACAAATCAATCTCGCCGGGGCTGGCGACGTCGAAGTTGGAGCCCAACTCGGTCAACAATGAGACGATCTCGGAAGCCGGATTGGCTTTCACGGCATAGAACACCTCGGCCACCGGCAGCCAATGCCGGATATCCAGATAATTCTGTCGGACCACATCCAGGTCGACGACAAGGCAAGGGGTGGCGGGCTGAACATCTTCGAGGAAACGAGCGATCTTGGCGGTCATGACACTTCTCCAAACAGACCGGTTACGGTCTCCGGCAGAGCCGAATAAGGCGGCGTCGGTGCTGGCGCTCCATCTCGCGATGGAACCAGCCCCGGCTGTGACGGCAAATCGAGGGATGCCGTCAGGCCCGTTTGGACGTACTTCGAACATCGGACCACAGCATGGCCCAACCCAGCCGAGGCACGGGTTCGATATAATGGGAAGTCATGAAACCGGACGACGCCAAAGCGTGCCGAGCAATCGAGTTCATAAGATTTCCTCCAAGCACCGGGGGTTCTCACCCCGCTTGCACCCAGAAGACGCCTTTGACGTCGTTGCCATAGAGGCACGTGCGCTGTACGTCTGTCCTGACGGCGCTATATACGCCGATTTCAAAACTTGAAAAGTGAAAAATTCATCTGATCTGGATTTTTCCAGCAGGAATGGCTTACCCTGGGATTGAAATTCCAGCGCCCATCCGCCACCTCGCAAATCACAGCAAGAACAATTATAATGTCTGATCGGATCGACTGAATAATCCGATCAGAATAATTGGGAATTATGAACTTCTGGCGACCACTTCGATTCCCAAGCACCTTGGAAACCAGGCTGATTGTCGTCATTCTTGGATGTCTGCTATTGCCGACATTTCTGGTGGGCTGGATTGCATATGACGCGACATCAGACAGCATTGTCGCCCAAAGACTGCACGTCGTCGGTCGCGTTGCGGAGTCCAAGCACGATCAGGTCGTCACCATCCTCCAAAGGACCAATGCCCGCGCCAAAGCATTTTTATCGGATACCCATGCCCGCTGTTCCGGCCATGCCATCTCCATCGCCCGAGCCTGCGCGGAAGGGTTATTGGAAAACTTCATCCATAGCGAGCGAGGCCTCGGAGCAATCCTCCATCACCCGGAAATTCGAGGCGGCCTCGCCATCGGCTATGCCCCGGAACAGATTGACGCCCTGCCAGCCTTCGGTCCCGGCCAGCTTGCCGCCTTCGCCCCAGCCAAAGCCGGTGGTGAACATACCTATATCATCACCGCCACCGGCACCGAGCCCGGTATCACACTGACGCTGATCTTCCCGGCCTCATTGCTACAAGGATTATTCAACGCCCCAACCGATTTGGGGGCATCCGGCGAGACGTTCCTGGCCGACAAGGACGGCATGTTCTTCACTCAGCCCCGCTATGAATCGACTCAAGGCCATAGCCACCCCATTTCAACTCGCCCCATGCAAGCCTGCCTGTCAGGCAAGACGGGCGAAGTGCTGGATAACGACTATCGCGACGTGGACATTATTCACGGCTATCGGTTTGTGCCCGAGATGGGCGGCGGCTGCATCATGGCCCATGTGGATCAGAGCGAAGCTTTCGAACCTTTGCAGCAACTCCGCTGGCGTATCGCAGGCCTGACCGCACTGTTCTTGATGTTCGCCACGGCGGTCGCCATCGCCATCGCCAGCAGCATCATCATGCCCGTCAAGGCCTTGACCAGGGCAATCCGAGAATTCACCTTGGGACGGACCAGCTCCAAACTGGACACCTCCGCCCCCGGAGAATTGGGAGAACTGGCCCGCGCCTTCACCTCCATGCGCATCGCCGTCAGCGAAGGAAACCGAATCCTGCGGGCCTCGGTTCGAGACGCCGAAGTCGCCAACCGGGCCAAGAGCGAGTTCCTGGCCAATATGAGCCACGAGCTCCGCACCCCGCTCAACGCCATCATCGGCTTTTCCGAAGTGCTGCACATGGGAGCCATCGTGCCGGTGGATGGCAAGGTGAAGTCCTATTGTAACGATATCCACAATGCCGGGCAGCACCTGCTGGCCATCGTCAACGACATCCTCGACATCGCCAAGATCGAAGCCGGTCACGTGGAGCTGGACCTTGAAGCCATCGATATGGCCGATCTTGTCAAATCCTGCCTAGCCATGTTGAGCGCCAGGGCCGCGGCCAATGATGTGGAATTGCGTCATGCTGGCCTCGACACTCTGCCTCCCCTGATGGCGGATCGGACCCGGCTGATGCAAATCCTGGTCAATCTGCTGGGCAATGCCGTCAAATTCACGCCTTGCGGCGGCAGCGTCACCGTCACCGCCCAGGCTACCAAAGACTCCTTGATGCTGGCGGTCAGCGATACCGGGATCGGCATCGCGCCCGAACATGTGGAAAGGGTCACCGAACCCTTCTATCAGGTGGAGACCAGCACCAGCCGCAATTACGGCGGCACCGGCCTGGGGCTGGCCCTGGTCCGCGAGATGGTGGAATTGCATAACGGCCACCTGGAAATCCAAAGCCGGATCGGCCAAGGAACCAGAGTCATCATCGTCTTGCCGCGGCTGGAGATCGAGACAAGTATGGTTGGTGCTTGATTCTTTCGGGGCTCCAGCGCGTTGACAGGCCCGGCTGCGGTCCATAGTCTGCGGTGATTGTTCATTTTCCGGCCGATTCAATATGTCCGACGCCCTGACCATCGCGCTTGCCCAGATCAATCCCGTGGTGGGCGATGTGGCGGGCAATGCCCAACTGATCCGTGACGCCCGCGCCAAAGCCGCTTTGATGGGGGCTGATCTGGTGGTGTTTGGCGAGCTTTGCATCTGCGGTTATCCCCCGGAAGATCTGGTGCTGAAGGGGGCGTTCCTGAATTCCTGCGAGGCGGTGGTGCAGCAATTGGCGGCGGAAACCGCGACCGGCCCGGCCATGCTGGTGGGATCGCCCTGGCGAGTGGCTGATCGGGTTCACAATGCCGCACTGCTGCTGGATCATGGCCGGGTCGCCGCCACCCGCCTGAAGCATCACCTGCCCAATTACGGCGTGTTCGATGAAGCCCGCGTCTTCGCTCCCGGCCCGGCGCCCGGCCCGATCTCGTTTCGTGGCGTCCGGCTTGGCGTTCTGATCTGCGAGGATATGTGGTTCGCCGATATCGCCGAGACCTTGTCGGAAAGCGGAGCCGAATTGCTGGTGGTGCCCAATGGTTCACCCTTCGAGGCGGATAAAGCGGGCATCCGCCAGGAACACGCCCGCGCCCGCGTCGCCGAGACCGGATTGCCGCTGATCTACGTCAACCAAGTGGGCGGCCAGGATGAGCTGGTGTTCGACGGGGCCTCCTTCGTGGTGAACAGCGATGGAAAAATGGCCGCCAGCCTGTCGCCTTGGTCCAGTGACGTGGTCGCGACTCATTGGACCCGCGAGGCCAGTGGGTGGCAATGCGAAGGCACTCTGGCTCCGCCGGTCTCCCGGCTGGAAGGGGTCTATCAGGCCATGGTGGTGGGCTTACGCGACTATGTGAACAAAAACCGTTTCCCCGGAGTGGTGCTGGGTCTATCCGGCGGAATCGACAGCGCCATCTGCGCCGCCGTCGCAGTGGATGCCCTGGGCGCGGATCGGGTGTGGTGCGTCATGATGCCCTCGCCCTATACCTCCAATGAAAGCCTGGAAGACGCCGCCGAGGTGGCCAAACTGCTGGGCGTGCGGCTGGACACTATCAATATCGGCCCGGCCATGGCCGCTTTCGAGACCATGCTGGCCCCTCTGTTCCAGGGCCGCGAGCCAGACAGCACCGAAGAAAACCTCCAGTCTCGGTCTCGCGGCATGACCTTGATGGGCATCTCCAACAAATACGGCCCCATGGTGCTGTCCACCGGCAATAAGAGCGAGATGTCTTGCGGCTATGCCACTTTGTACGGCGATATGTGCGGCGGCTATGCGGTGCTGAAGGATATCTACAAGACCACCGTCTTCGCCCTGTCGTCCTGGCGCAATCACCATCGGCCACCGGGCTGCCTGGGGCCTGAGGGCGCCATCATGCCCGAGCGGGTCATCACCAAGCCGCCGACCGCCGAGCTGAAGCCCAATCAGAC
>JAYTWE010000620.1:0-6183 GCA_043744055.1 Magnetospirillum sp. | reverse complement strand
CCATTGTGATGATCGGGCCTCCCGCCATGGCGGCATGGGTCCTTGTGGCTGCGATCATGGTCATCATAGTCAGCTTGGCCATCGCCTATCGCCTGATTGGTTCCCAGACATCACCCCATCACGCCGCCAGCGTCGAAAACGAACTGCTGCGGGCCGAACTTGCCATCATCCGTATCAGCGAGACCCGTTACCGTGAGTTTTCGGAGACCATTGCCGACTGGTTCTGGGAAAGCGATTCAGAGCAGCGCTTCACTTGGGTTTCCGACCAGTTCGAGGCGGTCTTGGGCGTTTCCCCCGACCGCATGCTGAACAAGCGCCGTTGGGACGTGGCCAGCGAGCGCATGGAAATCGATTCGGAGCAGTGGCAGGCGCATATCGCCGACTTGACCGCCCATCGACCGTTCCGCGACTTTAAATATTGGCTGGAAGACACCGAAGGCCGACCATGCTGGATCAAGGTCAACGGCATGCCTCGGTTTCATTCCGATGGCACTTTCGCCGGCTACCGCGGCACCGGCACCAATATCACCGCCGCCGTGGAAGCCGCCCATCGCATGCACATGCTCAACCGCGCCGTTGAACAAAGCCCGGTCTCCATCGTTATTACCGATCTGGCGGCCCATATCCAATACGTGAACAGTGAATTCATCAAGGTCACCGGCTATACGGCCGAGGAGGCCATGGGCCGAAATCCCCGCATATTGAAATCGAACATGACTCCGACAGAGGTTTACGACTCCATGTGGTCGGCCTTGAGCGCGGGGGAGAAATGGGAAGGCGAGCTTATCAATCGCCGCAAAAATGGCGATCTCTATTGGGAACTGGCCTCGATCCAGCCCATTCAGAACGTCGAAGGCGTGGTGACCAACTACTTGGCCATCAAAACCGACATCACCCAGCAAAAGCTCAATGAAACCCGTCTGGCGGGGCTGGTGGAAGAGCTGCACCGGTCCAATCAAGAGCTTGAGCAATTCGCCTATGTGGCGTCGCACGATCTTCGCCAACCTCTTCGGATGATCAGCGGTTATCTGGGGATGCTGCACAAGACCTTGCAGCCCCATCTCAACGACGACACCCGCACCTTTTTCGGCTTCGCCATCGATGGAGCCAAACGGCTGGATCGCATGATCGTCGATCTGCTGGAATACTCCCGCATCGGATTACAAAATTCCCCCATTGAACCCATCGATATGAACGAGGTTCTGCGCGACAGCACCCGCCATCTGGAAGTCGCCATTGAAGAGCAAGGCGCCACGGTGACACTCCCGGACAACCTCCCCATCCTGGCGGGCGACAGGTCCGAGCTGGTCCGTCTGTTCCAGAATTTAATCGGGAATGCCATCAAATATTGTGCGCCAGACAGGAAGCCCGAGGTCAAGCTGACCTGTGTCGAGCAAGATCGCGCCTGGGTCTTTTCCATCAAGGACAATGGAATCGGGATCGCCAAGGATGACTTGCAACGGGTTTTCGGCATTTTCCAACGCTTGGTCACCCGCGATCAATACGAAGGGACCGGCATTGGTTTGGCCGTCTGCCGCAAGATCGCCGAACACCATGGCGGTCGGATCTGGGTTGACACTGAAATCGACAAAGGCAGCACCTTCTCGGTGACATTCCCAAAGAAGCTGCCGCCAAGCAGTGTCGATACCGAGCAACAACCGCTCTCATCGTAATGAAGATGCAACATCGGCAGACGCTTGATATGGTGACCCTCCATGTTTTGAGTCGCATCTTGTAGGAGCAATGATTTGTCTGAGACGGCCATGAGAACCTGCATGATCGTTGAGGACTCGGCCACCATCCGCCGAGTCCTTCGGGAAATGCTGCGCCGTCTGGGGCTTTTTCCCATCGAGGTCAAGTGCGCCGAAGATGCTCTGGCCATTTGCACCAAGCGGCTCCCCGACGTCATGATCGTCGATTGGAATCTGCCCGGCATGAACGGCGTCGCCCTGGTCCGTCAAGTGCGCGCCCTTCCCGAGGGCAAAGAGCCGCGCATCATCATGTGCACCGTGGAAGCCTCGCTGGAACGTATCGAGCAAGCCCTGGCCGAAGGCGCCGACGAATACATCATGAAGCCCTTCACCATGGAGGCTCTGGCCGACAAACTCAACCTCGTCGGCATGGATGTCACCTTAGAGCCGCCGATGGAAACAAGCCATTGCGCCCAGGAACGCGCCCGCGCCGCCCTGGAGCTTTCCCGGCATCGCCGCCAGTTCACCCGCATGGCCGTGGCGGCCATGACCGTGGCCGATAACGACGTAAAAACCTTCCACCCCGGCGACATCATCTACGCCAAAGGCGACATCCCGGATTTCGGCTATATCCTCATGTCCGGCGCGGTCCAGATCACCACCTTGCGCAATGGCGAGAAACTGGTTCTCGGCGAGTTGGAGCCCTATCAGCTGTTCGGGGAACTGGCCCTGATCGAACACTTTCCCCGCCCGGTGACCGCCACCGCCACCCAGACCTGCGAGGTCATGCTGATCTCCCCGGAACGATTTAAGGCCAAGCTGGACGGGCTTGATCCCTTCATGCGCTGCTGGGTCGAATCCCTGTCCGACCATATTTTCTCATTACTGGCCATCACCTCCGGTGCCGAGCAACAGCAGGGCTAAATCGCCTTCCATCAGCGCATGCCTATGTCCATAAATAATTCATTGACATTATATGCAACTGAGTTGCAATAGCGCGGAGTGATTTTCACCTCGGAGTTCAATGATGCCCCACCGCATACGGCACGATGTCAGCGGCATTCCGCTGGGAAGTCTGGCCAAGCGGTCAAAGGCTGAAATCATCGCCTTGGACGAATCGGCCGTGGTTACCTCGCTCCGTAAGGGAGAGCTGGAGCGCCGCCTGATCGAGATGGGCTTGGTGGAAGGCGCTCGGATCGAGGTCCTGCACGAAGGCTTTCCCCGCCGCGACCCCATGGCCGTTCGGGTCAACGACCATACGCTGGCGCTGCGAAGGTCCGAGGCCAATGCCGTGATGGTTCATGTGATCGAGGAGTAGGATCGGTGTCATCCGTGGAAAAGCCTTCCTTGCCGCCTCGAATCGCCCTGGTGGGCAATCCCAATTGCGGCAAGACGGCGCTGTTCAACGCCATCACCGGATCGCGCCAGAAGGTCGCCAACTATGCCGGTGTCACCGTCGAGCGCAAGGAGGGGCTGTTCGTCAGCCCCGCCGGAACCAGGGTCAAGGTCATCGACCTTCCCGGCACTTATAGTTTGCGTGCCCGCTCTCCTGATGAAGAAGTTACCCGCGATGTGGTCTTGGGCCGCCGCGAGGATGAAGATATCCCGGACGCCATCGTCTGCGTCGCCGATGCCACCAATCTGCGCCTTAATCTGCGCCTTGTTCTTGAACTGAAAAAGCTGAACCGCCCCATCATCTTGGCACTGAACATGATGGATGCCGCCGAGAAGCAAGGCCTTGCCGTAGATGCGGCCGAGCTTTCTGCGGCCCTGGGTGTCCCGGTGGTCCCCACCATCGCCATCCGCAAGGGTGGTGTCCAAGCCCTGCTGGATCAGATCGACCGCACCATCCAGGTGGCCGAGACAGAGGGGCTGGCCCCGGTTCATGCCCAATGCGGCTGGAGCGAACCCAACGCCCACGATCTGCGCGATTACCACCGCGAGGTCGAGCGCATCTTAGCCCAGTCGGTGACCACTCCGGCCCGCCCCCATGCCGCGACCTTGCGGATCGACAAGGTCCTGCTCCACCCGGCGGCGGGACTAACCATCTTGATGGTTCTGCTGTTCTTGATGTTCCAGGCGGTATTCACCTGGGCGCGGCTGCCCATGGAACTGATCGACGGCGGGTTGACCCTGGTCAAGACCGCCGTCAATGACGCCATGCCGGAAGGACCGTTAAAAAGTCTGCTGACCGACGGAATTATCGCCGGTGTGGGCAGTGTGGTGATCTTCCTGCCCCAGATCCTGGTCTTGTTCTTCTTCATCCAGCTGTTGGAAGATTCCGGCTATATGGCCCGCGCCGCCTTCCTGCTGGATCGCCTGATGGGGGGCGTCGGGCTGCACGGCCGCGCCTTCATTCCCCTGCTGTCCAGCTTTGCCTGCGCCGTCCCCGGCATCATGGCGGCCAGAACCATCGAGAACCGAGCCGACCGCATCGCCACCATCATGATCGCCCCGCTGATGACCTGTTCGGCGCGGCTGCCGGTCTATACCCTCATCATCGCCGCCTTTGTCCCGCCAAAGGACGTTCTGGGCGGCTGGATCGGTCTGCCGGGGCTGGTGATGTTCACCCTTTACGCCGCAGGAATCCTGTCCGGCCTGATTGTGGCCTTCGTCTTGAAGAGCACCATCCTTCATGGTGCCCGCGAGCCGCTGCTGATGCAGTTGCCCGCCTACCGTCTGCCTCGGCCACGCAATGTGGCCCTAGGACTGTTCGAACGCGCCAAAGCGTTCCTGACCCGCGCGGGAACCACCATTTTCGCCCTGATGGTGGTGATCTGGTTCCTGGCCAGCTATCCCGGCGCCCCCGACGGCGCCACCGACCCCGCTATCCACTATTCCGTAGCGGGCATGATCGGCCATGCCCTGGAACCCATCTTGGCCCCGATCGGCTTCAACTGGCAGATCGCCGTAGCGCTGGTGCCGGGCATGGCGGCCCGTGAAGTGGCCGTGGGCGTGCTGGGAACCATCTACGCTCTCAGCGACAGCGGCGAATCCCTCAGAGCCTCCCTGGGCGGGCTGCTGACCGCGTCGTGGAGTCTCCCCACCGCCCTCTCCCTGCTGGCCTGGTATGTCTTCGCACCTCAATGCATCGCCACTTTGGGTGTGGTGCGGCGCGAGCTGAACTCGCTGATGTGGCCCAGCGTGATGTTCGTCTTCCTGACCGCCCTGGCTTATGGCGCATCCTTCGTCACCTATCGGGTGGCGGTTTCCGTGTTCGGAGGCTGAATGACTCAGGAAATCATCACCGGCCTCATCGTCTGTGCTTCAGCGGGCTGGATCGGATATCGGCTGTGGCGCTGGGCATTACGCCGTCTGCGAGGACAGAAAAGCGGCGGCTGTGGTGGCGGTTGCAGCTGCGGACCCAAATAGGCATACTAATACCGATTTAGATTGCCCAAGGGTTCGCCATGTCGTTTCCTCGCCTGTTGTCACCGCTTCAGCTGCGCTCCATCCGCTTGCCCAACCGCATGGTGATGGGCTCCATGCATCTGGGGTTCGAGAGCGCCGCCGATGCGTTCCAAAAGCTGGCGGTCTTTTATGCCGAGCGGGCCAAGGGCGGGATCGGTCTGATCGTCACCGGCGGAGTCTCTCCCAATCTTGAGGGCAGTTTCGGTCCCGACGGGACGGTTTTATCCCACGAAAACCAGCTTGACGGCCATCGCCTGATAACCGGGGCGGTCCATGCCGAGAACGGTCGGATCATCATGCAGATTTTGCATTGCGGCCGTTACGGCAAGCATGCCCACATCGTGGCCCCTTCGGCGATCAAGGCCCCCATCAACAGCTTTACGCCTCGCGAAATGACCGAGGCCGACATCCTTGGAACCATCGAACAATTCGGCCTCACCGCCGGCTTGGCCGCCGCCGCCGGATATGACGGTGTCGAGATCATGGCCTCCGAGGGCTATCTGATGAATGAGTTCCTCGCCAAACGCACCAACAAACGGGCCGATGGCTGGGGCGGCGATCTGGCCGGACGCATGCGCTTTTTGATCGAGGTCGTAAGGGCGGCAAGGTCCGCGATCGGACCGGACTTGATCTTGTCTGTTCGCCTGTCCATGGTCGATCTGGTTGAAGACGGCCTGGCTGCCGACGAAGTGATCGAAATCGCCCGCGCCCTGGAAGCCGAAGGGGTGGACATCATCAACAGCGGCATCGGCTGGCACGAAGCCCGCGTCCCCACCATCGCCCATACCGTGCCCCAAGGGGCGTGGAGCTGGGCCACCGCCCGCGTCAAGGCGGCGGTGGGAATCCCGGTCGCAGCCAGCAACCGTATCAAATCACCAGAAATGGCCGAAGCCCTGTTGGAGCGCGGCGAAGCCGATCTGGTCTCCATGGCTCGGCCACTGCTGGCCGATCCCGCCTTCGCCGCCAAAGTCAGAGACGGCAAGACCGCGACCATCAATGCCTGTATCGGCTGCAACCAATGAATCACATTAGATTTAGGGTTCAGTGGCTTACTCACAACCATCCCAGACAATCTCAATTC
>JAYTWE010000619.1:0-4084 GCA_043744055.1 Magnetospirillum sp. | reverse complement strand
GTGCGTGCTGAATTGCCGGATTTGACGTTGACGGTCGATCCGGTGGAAAATCGTGGGTTCGAGTATCATACCGGTGTTGGATTCACCCTGTTCGCTCGTAATATCGGAGCGGAGCTGGGACGGGGCGGTCGGTATCTGGCTGGCGGAACCGAACCCGCCACCGGGGCGACTGTATTCATGGACTCGGTGCTGTCGGCTCTGCCCGGCCCCAAGGCCAAGTCTCGCCTTTTGATGCCGGTGGGAACGCCTCGGACCAAAGCCCAGGCTTTGCGTGCGCAAGGATATGTGACCGTGGCGGGGCTTGATCCCACCACGGATTTAGCGAAGGAAGCGAAGCGTCTGGGCTGCGGGCATGTCCTGGGGCCGGATGGTGTTGTAGACGTTCAATAGGGTTAGGGGACTAGAATGGCGAATGTCGCGGTGGTCGGCGCCCAGTGGGGCGACGAGGGCAAGGGCAAGATCGTCGACTGGCTGTCGGAGCGCGCCGATGTGGTCGTGCGCTTCCAAGGCGGTCACAATGCCGGCCATACCTTGGTCATTAATGGTGTGACCTATAAGCTGTCGCTGCTGCCTTCGGGCGTGGTGCGCGGCAAGCTGTCCATCATCGGAAACGGTGTGGTGGTTGATCCTTGGGCTTTGCTTGACGAGATCGCCCGGATCAATGCCCAGGGGATCACCATCACCCCCGACGTCTTGAGAATTGCCGAGAACGCCTGTCTGATTCTGCCGCTGCACGGTCATCTTGATCGTGCGCGGGAAGAGGCCAGCGGTTCAGCGAAGATCGGAACCACCGGTCGCGGCATTGGTCCGGCTTACGAAGACCGGGTCGGCCGCCGTGCCATCCGGGTCTGCGATCTGGGTGACAAGGCGGTTTTGGAATCCAAGATCGAAACCTTGCTGGCCCATCATAATGCCCTGCTGCGCGGCCTGGGGGCCACCGAGGTCAAAGGGCAGGACTTGATGGATCAGCTGGAGGAGGTCGCTCCCAAGATTCTGCCTTTCGCCGATGTGGTCTGGAAGCGTCTGGATGAAATCCGCCACACCCGCAAGCGTGTGCTGTTCGAAGGTGCCCAAGGCGCCATGCTGGACGTGGACCACGGCACCTATCCCTATGTGACGTCATCCAATACGGTTTCCGGCAATGCCGGAACCGGTGCGGGCGTCGGTCCGGGGCAGGTGGGTTTCGTGCTCGGTATCTGCAAGGCCTACACCACCCGCGTGGGGTCAGGGCCGTTCCCCACCGAACTGTTCGATGCCATTGGCGAGCGCATCGGTGATCGTGGCCGTGAATTCGGCACCGTGACCGGGCGTCGCCGCCGCTGCGGCTGGTTCGATGCGGTCATGGTTCGCCAAGCCATCAAGGTGGGTGGCATCAACGGTATTGCCCTGACCAAACTGGATGTGCTGGACGGGTTGGAAGAGCTTAAGATCTGCACCGGCTATCGTTCACGCGGCGAGGTCTTGTCTCATTTCCCGGCCTCCATGTCCCGTCAGGCGGATGTGGAGCCCATTTATGAGGTGATGCCCGGCTGGTCGGAAAGCACGTATGGCGCCCGGTCCTGGAAAGACCTTCCTGCTTCGGCTATCAAGTATATCCGTCGGATCGAGGAGTTGATCGAGGCCCCGGTCTCCATGTTGTCCACCAGCCCGGAACGTGACGACACCATTCTGGTGACCGATCCTTTCGCGACGTGATTGTCGTAAGGCGCGCCGACCATTAGAGTGGTGGGCGCGCCGGTATTCTTTGGCCGGCTGACGGATGGAGTCGATGACGGAAGCCGAGCACGCTGAAGTGGACGTTGAAGGCGACCCAGAGGAGCCGGTAGCGGTAGCGCAAACCTCCGGCCCTCCGGGCATGCTTCGCGACCGCTATATGGTCCGCTCCAATCAACCGCTCCCTGAATTTTCTACTCCCGGTGCCGAGGCCTTCGCCGCCGAGGATAAGCGCGACGTTAATCGTGCCCTCTACGCCTTGATCTGCAAGCCGGAATTACCGCCTCGCGTCACCGTCATGCGGGCGCTGAAAGGGGTGTCGTCCCCAGGTCTCCAGCAATTGGTAGAGTGGGGGCCTATGAATTGGGCTCCGGCGGGGCGTTATTGCATGTCGGTGGTCTATGAGAGACCGGCTGGCAAGCGCCTTATGACTAGCTTGAAGAGTGAATTCAAGCGGATCGACGAATATGAGATCGTCAAGAAGGTGATCGAGCCGTTGAGCTCGGCCATCAAGGAAATGTCTTCACGGGGCGTGACCCATCGCGCTCTTCGGCCCACCAATCTGTTCGATATCAGCGGCAATGGGGACCGGTTGGCCGTCGGAGATTGTGTCTCGTTGCCAGCGGCCTTCGATCAGCCGGTTCTGTTCGAGACCATTGAATCGGGGATGTGCACCCCCATCGCGCGGGGCAGCGGCACCTTCGCCGATGATTTCTATTCCATGGGCGTGACCATCGCCATGCTGTTGCTGGGGCGCAATGCCTGCGCAGGCATGACGGATGAAGCCATTCTCAGCGCTAAGATCCAACAGGGTAGCTACAACACCTTGATCGGTGAGGAGCGGCTGCCACTGGCCATGATCGAATTGTTGCGCGGTTTGCTGTGCGACGATGGCGATTTGCGTTGGGGCTTGGAAGATATTGATCTGTGGTCGTCTGGCCGCCGCATGTCTCCGCTTCAGCCCCGAGGCGAAAAACGTGCGGCACGCGGCTTCCCGTTTCAGGGCAAAGAGTATTTCAATGGCCGCGAACTATCCCAGGCCATGTCCAAGAACTGGGAACAAGCGATCCCGCCGGTGGTCGAGGGGAAGGTCGAGCTGTGGTTGCGCCGTGCGGTCGAGGATAAGGATAAAGCCAATATCGTCGCCGAAGTGGTGCGTATGGGCCTTGGTGAAGGGGCTGACAAAAAGAGCGCCACTGACCTGATGCTGTGCAAGGTCCTTATCATTCTCGATCCGGCCGCTCCGATTCGCTACAAGGGCTTCAACTTCATGCCCGACGGTTTCGGTCCCGCCTTGGCGGCGGTGGTGGCCAATCGAAGCGATACGCGTCTGATGACTGAAATCATCTTGCGCGAGGTCCCAAAGCTGTGGTTCGGCTTCCGCGGTGAATACCAGCCCGATAATTCTCTGATGCAGGCCAATTTCAAGGAATTGCGCAGCTATTTGACTCAGACCGGCATGGGGTTCGGGTTGGAACGTTGCCTGTATGAGATGAATGATGCGCTTCCTTGTCAAAGCTCGTTGCTGGGCGAGGAATATGTGGTGGATGTCAAGGAGTTGCTCCCCGCTCTCAACGCGGCATCAGGCAAACGCGCCGATGCGAAGAGTGGTCCCATGGATCGGCATATCGCTGCTTTCCTGGGGGCTCGGATGCGTTCGGATATTGATCGCAACTTGAACCAGCTCAATGACGCCAATCAAGGTGCGGTGATGCTGGCGGTGTTGAATCTGTTCGCCGTGCTGCAATACCGCTTGGGGCCGGAATCCATGCCGGGCCTGGCGGGCTGGATGGGGGCCATGTTGGCGCCGGTGGTGGCGGGGTTCCACGGTCGCGTCAAGCGCAAGGAATTGGAAAAGGAAATCCCCAAACTGGTCCGCAAGGGCTCGGTCGTCGAGATCTACAACCTGATTGAAAATGTCGATGAGAAGGTCCGCGACGAGCATGAATTCCAATGGGCGCAGGCGCAATACGCTGCTGCCGAGGAAGAGATAAAGCATATCCTCACCGAGACCGAAGAGCGGGCCACGGAAGCTGACCGTATCGGTCGCCAGACCGCTGCGGTCACCGGAATCATCATCGCCATGGTGACCGCGACAGTGGTCGTCATCATGGCGGTGTTTTAAGATTCTAGAGTGTTTTTCAATCAGATTGAAACACGCTCGTTAGCCCGGTGCCGCCCCGAAAGGGGCAAACGACGCCCGGAGGGCGGCCCCGAACACTGTGAGGGGTGTGCTAAGCACACAACGGCGCTTGAGCCCTGAAAAAGCGGAGCTTTTTCCGCCTCAGGAAAAGCTAGACCGTTTCGCGTGTGAACGCGAAACGGTCTAGACGATCATGGGTAAGATGACGTGGAAGGCGGCCCCGCATCC
>JAYTWE010000618.1:0-2463 GCA_043744055.1 Magnetospirillum sp. | reverse complement strand
GTGACCATCCTCGACGACAAGCGTCCGGCTGGGATTCATCTGACGGAGAAGGAAAAGCTGACCCTGTCCGTCAACGGCAAGCTGACCAAGGCCCAACTGGAAAATGCCGAAACCAACGACATGCCGCCGCCCTACCGGTTGGCTTGTCAGTACATCGTCCGTAACGAGGATATCTTGGTGGAATTCTCGGGAGAGCCGGGCGTCGAAATCGATCTGCGGCGATAGGTGGCGGAAGCTTGCAGATCGACGAAGGGGCATCCCGCGAGGGGTGCCCCTTCATTTTTTCTACGCTACCCCGGCCAGCTTCAGCAATCCCCCCACTTGGGCGCGGATTTCAGCCGCCACCTTCTTATCTAGTTTGTTCAGCCAGGCGTCGGGAATTTCCTGAATTCCATAAGTGGCTCCGGCCAGCATGCCGACGATGGCGCCGGTGGTGTCGGCGTCGCCGCCTTGATTGACCACTTCGATCATGCAGCTGCGGAACGAATCGGTCTGGAAGTAGAAGTGCAGCACCGTCTGCATGGTATCGACGATATAGGCGGTGGACTGGAACCGCACCGATTCGAAGCGGAAGCTTTTATGCTTCTCCACCAGCTTGCCCGCTTCTTCGCGTGCTGCCCGCATTCCTTTACCCAGGAGCAATTCTTGAACCATCCGCCCCAGTGTTACCGATGCGTCATCGGAGAGCGGGTGGTGGTGCGTGATGTGGCACTGGTCGAGGGTCCATTTTTCCATCAGCTCGGGATTGCCCAGCGAGGCGAGGGCCACCGGAAGATTGCGCATGGCCGCGCCGTTGCCGCCGTCACCTTCGCAATAGGGACCTTCCACGATTCCATTGGTGATGTAGCGGCGAATGCCGCGCCGACAGGTATTGCCCACATCCACCGGGCCGGTCTTCAG
The DNA here is from genome assembly GCA_043744055.1 of Magnetospirillum sp. Taxonomy (GTDB): domain Bacteria; phylum Pseudomonadota; class Alphaproteobacteria; order Rhodospirillales; family Magnetospirillaceae; genus Phaeospirillum. The sequence goes on along the minus strand of JAYTWE010000618.1, from coordinate 1,563 downwards.
CCAGGCGGCGAATTCCTCGCAGATATCCTTGGCGTCGAAGCCCTGGCGGTTGACCAGGGACCGACCCAGGCACAGCGCCATCTCGGTGTCATCGGTCACTTGACCGGGGGCGAGATGCAGCCAGCCGCCGCCGATCATCTTGCGGTGGACGCCGTACTTTTCTTCGATCTCGCCCTTGGTGAGGAATTCGACCGTGGCGCCCAGCGCATCGCCCACGGCAAAGCCGAGATAAGCCCCAAGGGCGCGGTCGATCAGAGAGGGAGCAGTCATGGCGTTCTCTTTCAGAAATAGCTGGCGGTAACGCGGTAATCACCGCCGACCACCAGATACTCACCCTCGCCCTTGAGCGGGTGGATGGGGAGCAAGGTGTTGAAGAAGATGATTTTAACCAGCGGGACCGAGACGGTCAGGATGGTGTCGCCGAAACAGTCGGCCACCGTGCGGTCGCTGGAAAATGAGGCAAGGTTGTTGAGGCGCATGATCACATTCTTCTTATCTTGGCGCTCGACCACCTGATGCTCGTCGAAGGAGTTGATGCCGCGATAAAGGGTGATGTGGCGCAAATCCTTGGCCACATGGCGCTCCAAGGCCCACTGGCAGAACTCATAGAGCATGTCCAACTGGCAGTAGATGGAGTTGTTGTGGAAGCGCGACGACATCTTTTCTTCCACATAGGTCATCCAGCCCGTGGAGGAAAATCGGGTGATCATCTCTTTGTGATAGGTGGGAAACAGGCCGAACCGGCTTTCCACCCATCCTTTGAGGACAGCGCCTTCGGGGCTGTTGGAATCATAGCCCCAGCCTTTGAGCAGACGCAGGAAGCTGGAGCGATAGCGGCGTGCATTGCGCCCCGTTGCGGATTTTGTCGTTGCGTCGGCCTCGTGCTGCTCGGGGTCGATGCCGAACATGGCCATCATATATTTATAGAAGGCGTCGCCAGCATCCTCCAGGCAGTCGGATTGCTCCAGCATCTCGAACATGGTCGGGTTCATCTCGCGCACGCCGGAAATATGAAGCTCGCGCGGGTCCTCATTGAACAAGGCGCTGCCCAGCAGATTGGTGGACAGTCCCATCAGATTGGTGCTGTGCCCGAGGCGCTGGATTTGTTTTTCGGTCATGGTTCTTGATGACTCATCCGGTTTCACCATAAACGCATGCAAGACTCATACCCTTTGTTTGTGTGTGGATTATCCCCCTGATTCGCCGCCGCTGTTGGGCTTGGAACACTCTGTCGCAGGTTTGTCGGGTTCCAGACAGACGCTCAAAAACAGGGCACCTGCCTCTGCTCCATTCATAAGTTATTGTTTTTACTTGATAATAATATTTCGCTGCACTGCGAAGCCAGTTGGCACGCTGGTTGCGTTACTCCTGTCGTGGCGGTGGCCGTGTCCTCGCCGACGATTTCGGAATGCAGATTGAAAGGAACCCTCACATGTCTCTTCGTCAGATCGCGTTCTACGGTAAGGGCGGCATCGGTAAGTCCACCACTTCCCAGAACACCCTCGCCGCCCTTGTCGAGATGGGTCAGAAGATCCTCATCGTCGGCTGCGACCCCAAGGCCGA
>JAYTWE010000617.1:0-6854 GCA_043744055.1 Magnetospirillum sp. | reverse complement strand
AAATGGCTCCCTCCCTCGGCTTCGCACGGGGGGAGGAGGAAAATGGCTCCCTCCCTCGGCTTCGCACGGGGGGAGGAGGAAAATGGCTTCTTCCCCCGGCTTCGCACGGGGGGAGGGTTGGGGAGGGGGCCTCTTTTTCTTAATTCCCGCGAGGCCCGCAACGGCTGACGCGCTTGCGGTGGGATTCATCCTCGGCGGCGCAGCAACTGCACAGCCGCGCTCTGGGATTAGCCCGCAACCGCTCGGTCTCGATGGTGTCGGAACAAGACCGGCAGATTCCGGTAGAAGGCGGTCCGGCAAGTTGGGACAAAACTGACTGCAAGGCGGCTTCGGTGAATACCTGGGACCGTTCGGCGGCATAATCGAGATCGTCCAACCCATCTCTCCTCGCGTTGTGGTTGGGAGAGAGTGGCAGGGTTGAGGCTTCGATAAAAATGAAGAATTGGTTGCACTTGACCATGGTCTCGCCACATTCCGGGTGAGAATGGCGTCATGAAACCTTCGCTTGAAGGATTTCCCCCCCACGGTTAAAGCAGTGCCGACTTTACCATTATAGAGATCATCAGAATATGCGTTCGCGTAACGACGACTTCCGCCACTGCCCCCATTGCGGCCAATTGACTCGCCACTCCATCGTGCGCGAGCGGGTTCTGGCCCCGGTCCTGTGGTGCCTGGGCTGCTACCACACTCGAATCGGTGATGACGTATCCCCCGATTTCTCCTCGCCTGTTTTGGGGGCTCGTCCCGACGCGGGGCAGGTCTTCCAGTTGGCGGGTTGAGACTGATGACGGGGCTGCTACACTCAGTTGGCCGCCACCGACCACGTCTCAGGATTTTCAGATATGAGCGATGTTGACGCGATCAAGGCCGAGGTCAAGAAGCTGAGCACTCAGGCGATTCAGGCCAAGATGGATTTGCACGACCTGTCCGAGGAATTACCCATCGGTTGGGAGAGCATCTTGGATGTGGCGAAAAACTGCCATGACCTTTACCAGCGTCTGACTGACGCCCGCGCTCGGCTGAAGGCGGCGGGCGGTTAAAGGTTCCCCCCTCCCAACCTCCCCCCGGCAAGCCGGAGGGAGGGGTAAGGCTGGCGGCTCTGCACATATCGGAACATCCCCGCCTCCTGCTTTGTTGGGGGAAGGCTCCTCTTTTAATTTTCCCTCCCCCAGCTTTGCTGGGGGAGGGTCGGGGTGGGGGCTTAAAGGTCGATACTCTCGATCTCGGATTCCGTAATAACCCACGGCACGAAGACGCGGGCCACTCGGGCGAAACGCTCGGGCGCATCGGTGGCGAGATAGCGGATGATTCCGCTGTCTTGGCTTGGCGTCTTTAATCCACGCAGGGATAACAGATCCTCGATCACCATGGCGGTGGTCGAGGCTGAATCCACCACGGCCACGTCCGGCCCCAGCAACCGCCGGAACAGTGGGGCCAGGGCGGGGAAGTGGGTGCAGCCCAGCAACAGGCAATCGGCGGCATCGGGACCGCTGAACAGCGGGTCCAAATAGTGGCGGACGATCTGTTCGGCGATGGGGCCTTCCACCAATCCTTCCTCCACCATGGAGACGAAGAGCGGGCAGGGCAGCTGGGTTACCTGGGCGTTGGGGCGGGAATGCAAGATGGCGCGGGGATAGGTTCCGGCCTGGACGGTGCTTTCCGTCGCGACCACCACGATGCGGCCATGGGCCGATGCGGCGGCGGCGGCGGCGGCGCCGGGCTCCACCACGCCGATGACCGGCAGACCGGGGAATTCTGCGCGAATGGCTTCCAACGCATGGGCGGACGAGGTGTTATCGGCCACCAGCAGCGCTTTGATCCCGTAAGAGACCAGCTGACGCGACGCTTCCAGGGCATAAGCCGCCACGGTCTGGGCGCTTTTGGTGCCATAGGGCAGACGGGCGGTATCGCCCAGATAGATCAGCGACTCGGTCCCCAGGCGCTCGCGCACCGCTTTCAACACGGTCAGTCCACCCACGCCCGAATCGAATATCCCGATGGGCAGCGTTGCTTTATCGCTCATGATTTCATCCCGGCATCCACGCTCTCTTCATAGCGGTCCTGTTCGGGCGGGGCAATCCGGTAAGGTGCTTACTTCCGTCTGTGCCGCGCCAGATAAAGCGGTGTCCGGGATTTAGGGATTTTGTGGATGAAGTTGTAGCGGGCCACATGGTAGCTGGGATCGAAGCCGTAGAAATTCAGCTTCATATGCTCCAGCTCCTCGGCGCGGTAGGTATCCAGCGGTTTGGCGGCTTCGTCGGCGGCGCGGTAGAGCCGCTTGGCGGCGAGGCGTTCGTCCAGGCCCGGATCGGCGGCATGGGCTTCGGCCATTTCTTCGACCAGTCGGCGGAATTCGGCGACGCTGGAGCCGAAATGAGAATCCACCAGACCCAGGCGTTCGGCTTCCTCGGTGCCCATGGGGAGGCGAGCTTCCACCACGTCGCGGGCCTTGTCCTCGCCGCAGCGGCGCGGCAGAAGATAGGTCCAGTATTCCGAGCCGTAGAGGTTTCCCATCCCCTTGTAATGAGGGTTGAGAATCACACCATCGCGGGCGAAGACCAGATCAGCGGCCAGGGCCATGAAGACGCCGCCCGCTCCCGCATTGCCGTGCATGGCGGCGATGGTCAGATGGCTGCCGCAGGTGATGATTTCGCGGCACAGATCGTTCATGGCGTTGATGTTGCGCCAGGATTCCTCGGCTGGGCTGGCGGCGGATTCGATGGTGCACAGATGAATGCCGTTGGACCAGAAATCCGGCCCCCCCATCAGGGCGATGACCTTGGTGGGACGCTGGGCGGCGGCGGTGAAGGCTTCTTTCAAGCGGTGACACTGATCACTGCTCATGGCGCCGTTGACGAAGGGGAAGTGGAGATACCCCACCCCATGGCGCTCGTCATACCAGATGTCGTGATAGCCGGGGGCTTCGGGGAGGTCGAGCGCTCCCAGAACCTGGGTGGAGGGCAGTTTCAAGGCATGCTCTTCCTTGGCTCGCAGATGGCCGATCCACACCGCGCCGTCACGGGTGGCCCGCGCCACCGCACCGCCGCAATGGGCGAGCAAGGTTCCGGGCGGCCCTGAGAGGCCATTGGCGGCATGGGCGTCGTAGAGATAGACCGCGCGGCCGTCCATACTGTCGAGGAGACCGGGGGTGCCGTCGGCGCTGCGGATCTTGCGTAAGACGGTGGCGGTGTCGTCGCTGGCCCAGTCTATGGCGCGGTCGGCCTGTCGCATGGCGGGTTTCCACCATGTTTGCGCGGGCTTTTCTTTGGGGCCTCGCGTCAGGTTTCCAACCACTTCCAGAATCACCCATACGGCGGCATCGGCCACCTCGTTGCGGTAGAGGCTGGATTTGGTGGCGGGCCGCATGGGAAAGCTGCGGCTGGCCCAGACCGGTCCGGCATCCATCTCGGCTTCGGCCTGAAGGACGGTAATTCCCCAGGTCTCGTGCCCTTCCAAGATGGCCCAGTCCAGCGCCGCCGGTCCCCGGTCGCCTTCGGGGCCGGGATGGACCACCAGACACAGATGGTTTTTCCACACCGCCTCGGGGATGGCGCGCTTCAGGAAGGGGGCGATGACGAGGTCAGGCTTGGCAAGCTGTACCGCCTCCAGGCAGACAGAATCGTTGACGTCGAACTCGCAAGTCACGTCATGGCCTAGGTTGCCAAGCTCCACCCACAGGCGTTGAGTCAGGCTGTTGAAGGAATGGGCAAGAAGAAGGATACGCATGTCAGTGGCCCCCACCCCGACCCTCCCCCACCCAAGGGCGGGGGAGGGAGAAAATAACAGCACTGGCCCCCACCCAAGGGCGGGGGAGGGTCATAACAATAGCTCCCTCCCTCGGCTTTGCCGGGGGAGGGTTGGGGAGGGGGCTAGCTTTCATCCGCATCAGCAGATCCTCGGCAATTGCTCGCCCGCCAGCCAGTCCACCACCCGCATACCGCCCATTCCTGTGCGCATCTGGACGAAGTGGTGGGAATCCTCGCGGCAGGCCCCGATGCGGGCGGCATCAGCGCCCAAAAGATGGGCTCTCATGATGGCCAGCAGGGTTTCCGTATCCTCTTCGGCACAAATACAGATCAGCTTACCTTCGTTGGCGACGTAAAGCGGGTCCAGGCCCAGAAGCTCGCAAGCCCCGCGCACTTCAGGTTTTACCGGGACAAGACTTTCCTCGATCAGCATGCCAACGCCCGATTGCGAGGCGATCTCGTTCAAGGTGGCGGCCAGTCCGCCGCGGGTGGGATCGCGCAGCACATGGATGCCGGGAACGGCTGCCACCATCTCGGCCACCATAGTGTGTAGCGCCGCTGAATCAGACAAAATGGTGGTCTCGAAGCCCAGGCTTTCACGCTGGCTCATGACCGCGACGCCGTGATCGCCCATTGTGCCCGAGATCAAGATGGAATCACCCGGCTTGGCCTTGTCACCGGAAATCTCGACTCCCTTTGGCACCATGCCGATTCCGGCGGTGGTGATGAAGATGCCGTCGCCTTTACCCTTTTCCACCACCTTGGTGTCGCCGGTGACCACCGGGACACCGGCGTCCTTGCTGGCTTTGGCCATGGAGGCGACGATGCGCGCGAGATCGGCCAGGGGGAAGCCTTCCTCGATGATGAAGCCCGCGGAGAGCGACATGGGAATTGCTCCCGCCATGGCCACATCATTGACGGTGCCGTGAACGGCCAGACTGCCGATATCGCCGCCGGGAAAGAACAACGGGCTGATGACATAGCCGTCGGTGGTCATGACCATGCGCCCGGCGGGAACGTCGAAGGCGGCTTGATCGTTACGCTGGTTCAACGCCTCGTTGTCGAAAGCGGCGATGAACATTTCTTCCACCAGCTGGGCCATGGCGCGGCCGCCGCCACCATGAGTCAGATCGACGCGGCCATTCTTGATGTCCAGCGGGCGGGGATGGGCACGGCGGGGCAGGGTCATTCAGCATTGTCCGGGAAGAGGGGCGCCAGTGATGCGCGTGTACAAAACATCGGGGCAGAGATCGGCGCCGCCGGGCCAATAGATGGTGCCGCTCTCGGGATCGACGGCGACCTTGGCGAATTCGACCGGATCTTTCAGAGGGGCGAAGACCCCTTTGAAAGACAGGAATCGGGCAAAGTCAACTTCGCCCTCGGTGCCATCCCGGAAGCGGAGCCGTAGCGAAAAGTCCCCGGTTCTGGTTACGGCGACGACGTCTCTATCCATGGTTCACTCCAGTGGCGAGATCTTCTTGAGAGGGAGATCCTGGCACGCCAAGGCCCATTCTATCACAAGTCCCATGGCCTTTGGCGGAAGGCCAACTTTCAGAAGCGCAAAGCGGATCAGCATGCCGAGGAAACGACAAATCTCAGGCATCAGCTTCCTCCTCCGGTCCCCGCGCATGGCCGGGTTCGGCGTCGCGGAAACGTCCATAGGTCCAATGGGCGGCACAGGCTCCCTCGGCGGAGACCATGCACGATCCCATGGGATTTTCCGGGGTGCAGATGGTGCCGAACAGCTTGCAATCCATGGGCTTCTTCACGCCGCGCAGGATGGCGCCGCATTCGCAGGCTTTGTTATCGGGCGGGCTGTCCTGGGGCACGTCCCAGCGGCGCTCGGCGTCCCAGGCGGCATAGGGCTCTTTCAGGCGCAGCGCGGAATAGGGAACCAGGCCCAGACCCCGCCATTCGAAGACGCGGCGAAGCTCGAACATCTCGGCCACTAAGGATTTGGCCTTTTCGTTGCCGTCGCGGGTGACCGCACGGGCGAACTCGTTCTCCACGTCGAACCGGCCGTCATTGATCTGGCGTACCAGCATGCGCACCGCCTGCATCACGTCCAATGGCTCGAATCCGGCGATGACCACTGGTCGCTGATATTCCTCGGCGAAGTATTCGTAGGGACGCGAGCCGATGATGGTGGAGACATGAGCCGGGCCGATGAAGGCGTCTAGCTTGACCGTGCCCAGCTCGCGCACTTCCGGGCTGTCGAGAATCTGGGTGATGGCCGACGGCGTCAGCACATGGTTGCAAAAGACGCTGAAGTTCTTCAGCCCCATGGCCTGGGCCTGTTTGATGGCCACGGCGGTGGGTGGCGTCGTGGTCTCGAAGCCGATGGCGAAGAACACCACCTGACGCTCGGGCAGGCTTTGGGCCAGCTTCAGCGCGTCCATGGTGGAATAGACCATGCGGATATCGCAGCCCTCGGCCTTGGCCTTCAGCAGCGACAGGCGCTTGGAGCCGGGAACCCGCAGCATGTCGCCATAGGTGCACAGGGTGACGCCATCCTGCTTGGCCAGCCAGATGGCGGCGTCGATGCGCCCCACCGGCAGGACGCAGACCGGGCATCCCGGCCCATGGATCATGCGCACATTGGCGGGCAGCAGATCTTCCAGGCCATAGCGGCTGATGGCGTGGGTATGGCCGCCGCAAAATTCCATGATGTGATAGGTCCGTGCCGGGTCCACCTCGGCACGGATGGACTGGGCGATGGATTGAGCAACGGCCCCGTCGCGGAATTCGTCGATATATTTCAAGCGACCGGCTCCGCGTCCAGCTGACCCATTTCCTCGAACAGCGCCAAGGTGCGGGCGGCCTCTTCCGGGTCGATCACCGACAGGGCATAGCCCACATGGACGATGACGTAATCGCCGACAGCCACATCAGAGACCAGGGCCAGCGATACCGTCTTGGCGATGCCGCCCAGGGACACCTTGGCGTTGTCGTCGGGGAGAAGTTCAGTCACCAGGGCCGGAAGAGCAAGACACATGTTTGACGATCCTCTCTTATACCATATCTCGGTGATCGGAACCGATCACCGAGGCCTCAGTCGGCGGGCGGGATTCTCCGAATCCCTTGCCTCCCGCCGCATGAGCGGCGCGG
>JAYTWE010000616.1:0-4374 GCA_043744055.1 Magnetospirillum sp. | reverse complement strand
CCAGCCGATTCCGGTCACGCTGCTGGAAGCGGCATAGGCACCGCAGGTATCGTAACGGACGACGACTTTGCAATCGCTGTTACCGGCCTTCTTACACTCTTTCTTGGCATCGACTCCCGCCTCTTCACGGGTGGCGCCGGTGCCGATTCCATAGCCGACCTCATCGGCCTTCATGCCCGCCTCATCATCGACGGCAATAGCTCCGGCGGCACGCGCATCGGCCAACCCCAGCATCAATCCCGCCAGCAGCGTCAGAGTAAAAGCAATCTTGTTCACATTCCCCTCCTGTGATTCAGCTTGAAACCAGACGATGGTAATACCTTTCTTTGAATGCTTCTAGGCCGTTTCGCGTTCAACTCCACCAACCCCAGGGTGTGCCGATCCCCTGAGGTTGGATTCCCGAACGATCAGCAACCGAAGGCGAAAGCGGTCTCGGTGCCCTCGTCCCAGCCGTCCCACAGGTAATCGTCGGCGGTTCCATCGGCGATCAGCCGGAAGGCATACCGCGCCTGTTCCAGATAGAAGGCGCAATAGGCCCCGATTTTGTCCATGCCGCCATTGGCCTCATGGGCTTCGGCGGGACAGGGAGAGCCGCAGAAATGCCGCACCGGGCAAGTGGAGCAAGCCGCGATATCCTCCACCTTACGCCCCGTCACCAATTTGAAGGCCGGACTGTTCAAGACATCCTCCACCCGGTCGGTGAACAGATTCCCTCCGGCGAAAGACGGCAGACCGATGAACTCGCTGCACGGAAACAACGATCCGTCAGGAGCCAAGGCAAAGAAGCTGCGCCCACCGCCACAAGGTGAAATATCACACATCAGCCGCCGCGCCGTGGGAGCCAGGATGGAGATTAGGATATTGGCGAAATTGGCCACGACCAGCTTACGCCCGGTCTGCTGGAGCAGCTGGTGACTGCGATCCAAAGCCGCCAGATAAGCCTTCGCCACGGCCTCGTCCTCAACCCATGCTTCTTGACCGCCCGGTTGGGTGCAGCGCACCACGTTGAGCATGCAAGTCGGCACTTCATGGGCATGGAGAAACTCCACCATGGCCGGAAGCTGGTCCAGATTCTCCCTGTTCATGGTGCAGATGACGCTATATCCGGCATAGCCCTTCAGGCGCTCCATGGCGTCCACGGTGGAGGCGAAGACCCCATCGCCGTTCCATCGCTTGCGTGACCGGTCGGCGACCTCGGCCAGGGGCGCGTCCAGGGACAGGCCGATGCTGACGCCGCGCACCATCAGGAAATCCAGACTTCCCACATCCAACATGGTGGCGTTGGTCTGGACCCCGAACCGGAAGCGGTCGCCATAGGCGTCGATGGCGGAAAACATGGCGTCCCGGTTCAACAGCGGCTCTGCCCCGTGGAAGATGATCTGGGGCTGACGGCCCTCCGGCATGGTGCGGGTGAAATACTCATCCAGCCGTGCCATGGCCTCCAACAGCTTGTCTCGGCTCATATGCTCGCCACTGCGCCGCATGTCGCGGGGAATATAACAGTAGGAGCAATCCAGATTGCAGCGTTCGGTCGGGTTGAAATAGACCGCCGAAGGCGTGAGGTGAAACCGCAGCATTTCCATCTCACGGGCGAAATCAGCGCGGCGGCTTTGCCATTCCTCCACCAGTGCCTCCAGCCCATGGGGCTGGTCGCGGCGCTCCAAAGCCCAAAAGGCGGTATCAGGCTCGATCAGAGCGGTATAGTCGGCATGGCCGATATCAAACCGCAGAAGGCCGTCGGGAAGACGGCCCCCAAGGGGGGCCGTTGCGTTCACCGCTTCACCTGCTTATCCATCAAGACGTAATGAGACAGGCCAGTGCCTTCCGCGTCGCAGGTCTTGCGGGTCGCGATGATGGCGGGGCGAATCTTGGGCTGCTGTTTGGTGACATCCTCGGTCTTGGTCATGGGTCTTACTCCCGTTGATCGGGGCCTTCGGCAAGGGCGCACAAACGCCATCGCCGAAACCCTTTCCATCGGATTTCGCCCCGAGATGAACCATGTCCGGCAGGTCTTCTGGCTTTCGGATCAGCCACGGAACCACGCCTTCCCGACGGAAAACCGCCAGTGGCCGGGCCTTAGAAAAGCCCCTGTGGTCCGTGTCCCCGATTACAGCGGCGGGACCGCCACGGAATCTCACCGTGTTCCGGGATGCAGGACAAGGTCGGCTTTAAGCCAGCCAAGCCTTTCCGTCAACTCCCTTCGGTCAAGCGGGTGAATTGAAGCTTTACCTCCAGGCCGGGATGGGCATCGCCCAGAACCAGACGAGCGCCGTGCAATCGCGCCACCGCCTTGACCAGGGACAGGCCAAGCCCATTACCAGGGGTTGAGCGGGTTGAATCTAAACGGACGAAACGATCCAGCACGGCGTCGCGGGAATCCTCGGGAATGCCCGGTCCACTATCGCTGACCGCCAGTTCCACCCCATAGGGTTCCGCCGCCATGGTCAACGCCACGGTCACGAAGCCATGAGCCGGAGTATATTTGACGGCGTTATCCACCAGATTGGCCATGGCCTGAAATAAAAGATGGCGATCGCCCCGAACCATCAGCCCCGATTCAGCGCGGCAGGTCAGGACCACATCCTTTTCCTCGGCCAAGGGCTCATAAAGCTCGACCACATCTTGGGCCAGCTGCGCCAGATCCACCGGCTGAAACCGTTCTAACCGCGCCGCCGATTCGGCATGGGAAATGGTCAAGATGGCGCTGAACGTCGCCAGCAAGTTATCCGCCTCGGCCAGGGTTTCTTCCAGGGTCCGGCGATAGCCGTCGCAATCGGGAGCCCCCAGCAGAACCAGATCAATCCGAGAGCGCAACCGGTTCAGCGGGGTACGCAGATCATGGGCGATATTGTCGGAGACCGTGCGAATCCCCTCCAATAAGCGCTCCAGCTCGTCCATCATCTCGTTGAAGCTTTCCGCCAACGAGTCGAATTCGTCATCACTGCCCGACAGGGTCATGCGTTGGCTCATATCACCGCCGAAGATGCCCCGCGCCGTGCGGCTCATCTGCTCCACCCGTTGCAGCATATGACGGCTGGTGAAATAGCCGCCGACCACACCCAGAAGAATAGTCAGAGCCAAGCCCCAACCCAGCGCCCGGTTGATGGCGGATTTGACCCGCTTGGCGTCAGCCAAAGAGCGCCCGACCAAAAGGCGATAACCATCGGCCAGCTCATAGGTCTGGGCCAGCACTTCGGCACCGGCGCTGAGTCCCCCCAAAGGCAGGATATGAAAGCGAACCCAGCCCAGCTGCGCCCCCACTTCCGTCGGCCAGGCCCGCAGATTCCCCGCCAGGGGTTGACCGTCGAGCCCCATGACAAGATAACTGGCGCGGCCGTCCATATCTTGGCGCATGCGCTGGGTGATGATTTCCCCCAACCCCACCAGATCGCGATCGCGATAGACTTCGGACAGGCCGGTGGCCTCGGCCTCCACCGTCTCTTGCACCTGCCATTCGATGAACATGGTGGTGCTCCACGAAACCAGCACCAGCAGGGCCACCGCCGACACCGTGAAGATGCCCAGATAGCTGAGAGCCAGCCGGAAGGTGGTGGTTCGGAGAAGACTGGCGTTAGCGGGCCGCACGAAGCGAATACCCCGCACCGCGAACCGTATGGATCAGAGGCAGTTCGAAATCCTTATCCACTTTCTGACGCAGCCGACTGATGTGAACGTCGATCAGGTTGGTCTGGGGGTCAAAGTGATATTCCCAAACATTTTCCAACAGCATCGTACGCGTCACCACTTGGCCAGCATGACGCATGAGATATTCCAGCAAGCGAAATTCCCGAGGCTGAAGATCAATGTCATGACCTCCCCGCGACACGGTGCGGGCCAACAGATCCATTTCCATATCCTCGACCTTGAGGCGGGTTTCAGGTTGGGCCGCCGATACCCGGCGCGACAGCGCTTCGATGCGGGCCAGCAATTCGGCGAAGGCATAGGGCTTGACCAGATAATCATCACCGCCCGCCTTCAGTCCCCTTACCCGGTCATCCACCTTGCCCAGGGCTGAAAGAACCAGAACCGGCGTGGTATTCCCGGCGGCGCGAATGGCTTGGATGATGGCCAGCCCGTCGAGGCCGGGCAACATGCGGTCGATAATCATGGCATCCCATCGCTCGGACGTGGCGAGGAACAGGCCGTCGGTGCCGGTGGCGGCATGATCGACCACATGCCCCGCCTCTCGCAATCCCTTGGCCATATAGGCGGCGGCTTCGCTATCGTCTTCAATGACTAGGATACGCATCTGGACTATTGGCCTTTTCTTAAGTCTCACCGACCTTAACGCCTTCGCCTTGAACGGAAAAGCCCCCGCGCCAGGGGGGGAAGCGCGGGGGCCTTTTTTTCCGGTGTCCAGATGCGGGGGGAACG
>JAYTWE010000615.1:0-5550 GCA_043744055.1 Magnetospirillum sp. | reverse complement strand
CCCCAGGACCAGCCAACCAAGGACCGTCCGTTCAATCCCTTCCGCGCCCCCAAGACCGCCAAGGCAAAAGCCGTGGTGGCCGATGTTCTGGGGCAGGTTCAGTCGTATGAGCGATACAGGCGGCTACGCCAGCGTCGGCGGCGACCGGCTGACCAGGAAACCTTCGAGACAACCGTGGCAGCGGTGGTCTGCGACCTGATGCACCGGGCCATCATCCGCCACCTGTTCTTCACCGGCATTGGCCACCGAACACAATTCACCGAGAGCGAAATCCTGGTGGATGTTCTGCTGGCCCTCAAGGAACAGGGCATTGTCGGTCTGCCCATCCATGATGCGGTGGTGGTCCCTCGTCCCTCCATCCCCCGGGTCACCAGGATCATGACCCTACTGTTCAAGGACCATACCGGGGTGGATGGCATGGTGATGGAGGAGGAAGGATGAGGGTGGGTCGATCCATCAGGAACAACCTCACTCTTCTTCTGAGGGACTCGTAAGACATGGCGGCACCGGACCAGCGGCGCAGACGGAAGCAGGACGTCAAGGACAGGGCCGAACAGCCCAATCACATGTATGGCTTTTGCCGGGTAATCGGCTGCCGCAAGCCCGCACGGGCGGGCACCACCGATGGTCTGGACATCCGCTTTTGCCGGTCCCATGCCGAGCATGTCCAGCGCCATGGCAGCCCGGCCAAGAGGTCCTATACCGCCAAGGAACTGACCCCATACCGTCGTGCCGCCCTGGCATGGCTGGATGCCAACCCAGAGCTGTTCTGGGTCAAGAACGCCCTCGACCGGGTCAGGGGCCTGTACCAGAACGCCGGACCTCACGTCGAAGCCTTCCATCTTCGTGGCCTGTCTCCCCAAGACCGGGCCAAAGCCCACTGGGCACGAATGCGTAAGGCGGAGGTCGATCCCCGTCATGTGGTCGCCGCGTGGATGGCGGTGGAGATGGTGATTGCCGAAGATCCTCAGCCGGTGACCACCAGGGAGTTCCATCACGTCCAGGCGGCGAAGATCATCCATCGCATGGCCAGCGGCACCCATAAGCGCTGGGAGCGGGAAGCACCAGACCCGGCATGGTCAGGCCTGCGGTCCAAGACCGTGGTCGAGGAAAAGCACTGGCATCCCCGCAGCCGGGGCCGTGTCCTGCGCCATATGGGCGAGGATCTGGAAGCCGCCGTCGAACTGCTGACCCAGTACCACCTGGATGAGGTCAGGCGGTTGGCTGCGGCCCCTCCCCCTTTGACCGCAAAGCCTCGTACAACTGGGCAGGCCCCAACAGAACCTCCAGCAATCCCTGCCGCACCTTGTCGGACTCCAACGCCTGCCGGAAAATGATGTTGTGCGCTGTATTGGAATCCATGAGCGCGTTCATCAGCGCATTGGTCAGATCGGGCGAATTGGAGAACTGCTGCTTGGTGTTGTTGGCCGCCTGTTGAACCAGAACCGCTGACTCAAGCATCTTGCTGCCCAGGGTGTTGACGGCGGACAGCTTGTCGCCATCGGTCAGATCACCCTCGAACAGGGTGTTGACCTTCTCGATGATCTCGTCCAGCAGGACCTTGTCCTTGTCGTGGACCTCGCCGCCGCCGGTCTCGGTTAGGGGCTTCAGCTTGTCGGCCTCGCCCTCGGTCAGGGCCAGGGAGCGCCTGCCCTGGTCCTTCAGTTTGTGGTGGGTCAGGATGACCTTGGACAGGTCCACCCCTTCCCGCTCGCGCCCGAATTCCAGCAGGGGCAGCAGGCGCTTGAAGAAGATGGCCCGCTTCTCGACAGCGGTGGTGCCGTAGTCGAACATCTGCGACAGGAAGGCATAGACCCTGAGGAAGGCCCCCAGGTCGCTCTTGAACAGGATCAAGGCGCTGAGTTCGTCCCGCGCCTCCTTCTCGGTGCGGGCATCGCCAATGTCCAGCGCCCCGGCCAGGGCCGCCGAAGCCGCCTTGAACCGCTTCAGCAGCCGGTCCGCCACCGGGTCGAGTGCCGCCACCAACTGGCCATGGGACGAGCGGGCATCCATCACGACCGTCACCACCCGCTCCACCTCGGCCTCGTCGTAATTGCCGCTGGCATCCAGCTTGGCCTTGAGGTCGTAGACCAGATTGGGATCGGTGACGCCCGCCAGTTCCGCCGTCTCGAAATAGGTCTTGAAGGCGGCCAGGACTTCGGTGGGATCGTTGACGAAGTCCAGGACATAGGTGGTGTCCTTGCCGGGATGGCGCGGTTAAGCCGCGACAGGGTCTGCACCGCCTGGATGCCCGCCAGCCGTTTGTCCACATACATGCCGCACAACAGCGGCTGGTCAAAGCCGGTCTGGAACTTGTTGGCCACCAGCAGAATTTGGTAGTCGGAGGTGTTGAAGGCCTTGCGCATGTCGCGCCCGCGCAAGGCTGGGTTCAGGGCCACGCTGTTTTCGGTGAAAGGTTCGGAACCGGATTGGGTATCCGCCACCTCGCCCGAGAACGCCACCAAGCAGCCGATCTTATAGCCCGACGCCTTGATGTATTTATCCATGGCCAGTTGCCAGCGGACGGCCTCCAACCGGCTGCCCACCACCACCATGGCCTTGGCTTTGCCCGCCAGCAGCGGTGCCACGGTCTCGCGGAAGTGCTCGACCACCACCTGGACCTTCTGGCTGATATTGTAGGGGTGCAGCCGCACCCAGCGCATGATGCCCTTCATGGCCTCGCTGCGCTCCACCTCCTTGTCATCCCATTCCCGACCGTCATGGGCCAGCTTGAAGGCCAGCTTGTAGGAGGTGTAGTTGCGCAGCACGTCGAGGATGAAGCCCTCCTCGATGGCTTGGCGCATGGAATAGACGTGGAAGGCGGTCGGCAACCCGTCGGGGGTGAGCTTGCGCCCGAACAGCTCCAAGGTCTTGGCCTTGGGGGTGGCGGTGAAGGCCACATAGGTAATCCCGGCCTGATTGGCCCGCCCGGCCATGCCTACGGCCAGCAGATCCTCGGTGCTGACCTCGCCGCCATCGGCCAGGTCTTGCAGGTCCTGCACCGACAGCACCTGCTTCAGCTTGGAGGCGGCCTCGCCGGTCTGGGAGGAATGGGCCTCGTCGGCGATGACGGCGAAGCGCTTGCCCTCGGTCGCCGCCAGCTCCTGCACCGCCGCCAGGGCGAAGGGGAAGGTCTGGATGGTACAGACCACGATCTTCTTGCCGCCCGACAGGGCCTGGGCCAGTTCGCCGCTCTTGCTCTGATGCTCGCCGGTGATGGTGGCCACCACCCCGGTGGTGCGCTCGAAATCGAAGATGGCTTCCTGCAACTGGTCGTCCAGCACGGTGCGGTCACTGACCACCAGCACCGTATGGAACAGCTTGGCATGGTCGGCATCGTGGAGATCGGCGAGGAAATGGGCGGTCCAGGCAATGGAGTTGGTCTTGCCCGATCCCGCCGAATGCTGGATCAGGTATTTCTGCCCCGGCCCCTCAGCCAGCACCGCCGCCACCAGCGCCCGCGTGGCGTCCAACTGGTGATAGCGGGGAAAGATCAGGGCTTCGATCTGCTTCTTGGCGTCCTTCTTGGCGACCACATAGCGCCCGAGAATTTCCAGCCAGGAGTTCCGCGCCCAGACCTCCTGCCACAGATAGGCGGTGCGGTGGCCGGTGGGGTTGACCGGATTGCCCGCCCCGCCGCCGTCGCCCTGGTCGAAGGGCAGGAAGCGGGTGGCCGCCCCCTCCAGTTTGGTGGCCATGCGGACCAGGGAGGTACTGACCGCGAAATGCACCAGCGCCCCACGGGGGAAGTCCAGCAAAGGCTCCGCCGCGCTTTGGCCCTTGGGCCTGGGATGGCGGTCAAAGCGGTACTGGTCCACCGCATCCTCGACCGATTGGGTGAAGTCGCTTTTCAGCTCCACCGTCGCCACCGGCAACCCGTTGACGAACAGCACCAGATCGATGGAATTCTCGTTATGGACGGAGTAGCGGACCTGCCGCACCACCCGCAGCCGGTTGGCGGCGTAGCGGGCCTGAAGCTCCGGGTTCATGGCCAAGGCGGGCTTGAACTGAGCCAGGGTCAGCGGCTGGCGCAACCCCAGCAACTCGACGCCGTGGCGCAACACGTCGAGGGTGCCCCGGTCGTCCAACTGCTTGCGGATACGGTCCAGCAGCACGGCCTCGGCGGCGGCACCGTGGCTGGTGGTCAGCGCCTCCCACGCCTTGGGTTGGGTCGCCCGCACCCAGTCCAGCACATCGGCGGGAAACAGCGCCCGCTTGCGGTCATAGGCCCCGGCGTCGGCGGGATCGTACAGCCAGCCCTGGGCGGCCAGAGCGGCGCAGATGTCGTTCTCGAATTGGATTTCCCGGTGCAACTCGCTCATGCGGCTTGGGTCTCCACAAGGCCCCGCACATCGATCTTGCCGGTGACGGCAGCAGAGATCAGGGCGGAGCGGTGTTCCTTGAGCAGGTCGATGGCGCGGAGGGCCTCGGCGGTGAGGGCGTCGAACTTGGCGGTCTGCTCGTCGAGGAAGGCAACGATGGCGGACTGTTCGTCTGGGGAAGGCATTGGAATGATGAGGTTCCTGATTTCTTCAACGTTCACACGTTTGAATGTCGATCCGATCATGCACAGTGCCAGTTGTTCAACAGCAACCTTTGAACGGAGAACTGCCTGTAAAAAGTCAGAGGAGAACGACGGGTCCTTCCTTTTCAGAAGACATACGTCCTGCCCCATTGCAAATAGGGGGTGCCAATCTGCAACCTGCGCAACCTCACCTACTGTTGCGTTCCTGCTGAAGATCAAGTCCCCTGGGAGCGGCTTGCGTCCATCCTCGATCAGCAGTTCATAGAAAGACTCTGTCGTTTGCTTGGCGGCAGTGAGATCTACGAAGCGGCTTTGCACCTCTCGGATACTCGCAAGAGGCACCCCGTCATCAACGAAATCTGCCGTGACGTGTTTGCAATCAATGACGTGCCAGAAACGTTTGAGGCTGCTAACCGTCCAATGCCTTGGCACCTCACCCAGCCACTCGATGCCGCTGTCCTTCATGGCGGCGGCGGGGTTGAGGCCCTTGGTGACGGCGTGGGAGATGACGGCCTGACGTTTTTCCTTCAACAGGGCGATCAGCGCCTCCTGCTCGGCCACCAGCGCATCAATCTTGCCGGTCTCGCGGTCGAGGAAGGCGGCGATGGCGGCTTGCTCGTGAAGTGGGGGAGCCGTGATGATGAGGTTGGCCACGTCATCAAGGCTCAGTTGAACCTTGGTGCCTCCGTATCCCTGGGTGCCGAGATAGGTTTCGCCGACATAGGAGCGTGTCACATACCCCACCCAGGCAGGCATGAACCGACGCTGATGTAGTCGAGCAAGGGCAACATGCTGGCTCACATAGGCCGTCTCCAGTCCCACCGGCGCAATCGCAACCGACCCGAGATAGGCAGTGATGGAGAACAACACATCCCCAGCAACAACCTTGGTCCGCTCGCCCTCCGCGCCATCCGGCACATCAACCCGTTGGATATCGGACAGATCCAGATTGATGCTGTCACGAGTCAGATTCCCTATCCGGATGAACAGTGCACCATCATCCGAGTAATGGTCTGCCCATCCAC